>JALWYP010000077.1 GCA_026992695.1 Flavobacteriaceae bacterium | reverse complement strand
ATCTACTGTTACACTCCCGCCTTGCTTTGATGCTAAATCTTCCACGATTTTAAGTCCGAGTCCATCACCGGAAGATTGATTAAATAGGTTTTCTAATTGATAATAATCTTTAAAAACGTTTGAAATTTCAGCCGAATCTATTCCTTTTCCCGTGTCGATAACATTAAAACAAATAATTGTTTTTTCGGCACTATTATTTTTACTAGAAATATGTAATTTAATGCTGCCTTTTTTAGTGTGTTTAAACGCATTTTCGATAAGGTTAACCAAAATTTGTTTTAATCTAACGGGGTCTCCCATTAGGTTTTTAGGAACATCCTTGTCTATTTTAATTATAAAATCAAGTCCTTTTGTTTGGGCTTTAATTTTGTATAATTCGGTGAGATGAGAAACAATTGAGAATAGTTTAAAGGGAACATTTTTAAACTCTAAAACACCTTGTTTTATTTTTGAAATATCTAGTAGGTCATTTAGTAAAGCCTCCATGTGAATGCCTGTTTTTTTAATAATACGAAGCATTTCGTTATCCTCGTAGTGCATCTTGTTAGACTCTTGTAAGAGACCGGTTAAACCTAAGATGTTGCTTAGCGGAGAGCGAAGCTCGTGACTAAGTCTGGCTAAAAACAGGTTGGTGAGTTTTTCTTTTTCATTAAAGAGTTCTTTTTCAAAAAGTAATTTTTGGTTGGTAATTACGCTTTCGTTTTTTTCTTGTATAAGCGTATTGCTCTCTTGGTAATGAGTTGTAAAATCGGATAAAAGTAAAAATAACAAACCCTTGTCTTTAATTACTGTAACATCGATTAGTAATTTTTTATTGTCGTTAATAAACTCAACACAAGGATAAAGAGTTTGCGATTGTACTTCATTAATAATTAAAAATAAACTTTCAAAAAAGGGAAACAAATTGGGTAAAGAATCTCCTTTTTTAATAGGAAGAAGCTTGTTCTCAACGGCTAATACCAAGCCTTTTTTATCTACTTGTAAAAGTTGTATTTTTTGCTTTATATATTGATCTAGAAAAGAATTATTCATTAGAGATAAACGATTTGGCGAGGTTAGTAAATAATGTTTCTACACGTTCTCCGGTTTTTGCACTGGTTAAGAGGTCTATGTTTAATTGTTTTTCTTGAAAAAAGGTCTGAAGCGAATCACTATTTGTTAAATCTATTTTATTGCCAACTGTAATTATAGGAATAGCAGGAAAATGTTTTTGAAGAAAAGCAACTTCGTTATTTATATTTCTATATGTTTCGGGTCTGGTTACATCTACAACATATATAAACCCTGAACTTCCTTGAAGATAAGATTTTCTGGATTTTTCTACTGAGGTATTTCCCTCGATATCCCAAATAATAAGCGATATGGTATTGCCGTTAATTTCAAGTTGTTTTTTCTTTACTTGCAACCCGATAGTTACCATATATTCAGGATTGAATTCCTTATCTATAAACTGACGTATTAAACTGGTTTTGCCCACACCAAAATGCCCTAGTAATACTATTTTTTTTGTGATGCTCATGAGTTAAAATAAGAATTTAAAACAGCGTTAACTTTAGTTGTATTTTTCAAATTTTTAATTTTATTAATCCTGTTAGCTACTAAAATGATGCCATCTTCAATATGGGTTTTGTCGGCTTCAGTAAAGATTCCTGAAATCACGGTAGCAATGTAGTAGGTGTGAAAATTTTGAATATGAATATTATATAATTCATATTCTATGGTCTCCAGATTTTGTTGTTCTTTTTGAAAAGCGTCTTCAACAAAACTTTTAATAGCGGTTAACATTCCTGAAATTAGGTCTTGGTCAATGGTATTTTCTTTAGAAAAAGAACCCAATAAAATACCTGAGTCTTTTTCGATAACAAAAACTTGAAGTATGGTGGCATCGGCTAAATCACTAATAATAATATCGCTTTCTTTAACTCCGGTGAAAACCGAAGTAATTTTTTGTTTAAATCGTTTAAACGAAAAGGTGTGGTTAATTTGTTTGTTAATTTTTTCAGATAAAATTTTTATCTCGTTTTGTATGTACCGCTTAATCATTTTTCCCATTATGGGATACAACGCTTCTACCACTTGGTCTTTAGATTCGGCAATCTGTTTTTGAAGTGTTTTGGTGATGGTAGGTCCTAATGTTTCGGGAATGGATTTTTCAAATAATTTTATTTCACGCTCGATAATTGGAGTTACTCTTCTAGATAATTTTTCTTGCGTTTGCAACAAATCCTCAATTTCATCTAGTCTAGATAAAATTAGCTGAATATCCTCTCTGTCTTGGGTAAGAAGAATTTCTCGAAGCGAATTGAGTTTGTCTTGGGCGGTCTCCATGCTTTAGAAACATTAGTTTCCTATTTTTTCGCCAAGCGAAATAAGCAATTTTGAAAGGGTTTTTCTATCTACCTTTTTCGCATCTAATTTTTCTGCTTTCTCGTCTAATTTATTTTCAAGGTCTGTTATTCTGATGTTTATATCTGTGCTAACCGAATCGATGTGTTGCTCAAGGTCTTTTCTAACATCGTCGATATAATTTTCAAGAAATTCTTTTTTGGTATCAATATCTGTTTTAACTTCTTTAAACGCTTTTTCATATTGGGCAATGTTTTCGCCAAATATGATGTTTTTAATAGCGTCTAATTTAGATACTTGATCCTCTCCGTTTAAGACTTGCTTTTCTTTTGCGCCCATAGTTGTGGTTTTTATGTGTGTAATGTAAAGGTAATAAAAAAAAATTATTGTTTGTATGTTGCCATAAATTCTTCGGCTTTTTCTACCATTTTTTTGCTTCCACAGAAAAAAGGAACCCGTTGGTGTAGCTCGGTAGGCACAATATCTAAAATTCGGGTATAACCATTACTTGCCTTTCCGTTGGCTTGTTCGGTAATATACGCCATAGGGTTACATTCATAAAGCAATCTAAGTTTTCCTTCGGGATTTTTAGACGTATTCGGATAAATATAAATTCCTCCTTTAATCATATTTCGATGAAAATCGGAAACCAAAGAGCCAATATAACGCGAGGTATAAGGTCTGTCTTCTTCTTCGCGTTGGCAATATTTTATGTAGTCTTTAACGCCTTGAGGAAAATGTACATAGTTGCCTTCATTAACCGAGTATATTTTTCCAATTTCTGGAAATTTCATGTTAGGGTGCGATAAATAGTAGGTTCCTAATGCAGGATTTAACGTAAAGCCGTTTACACCGTGCCCTGTTGTATAAACCAGCATAGTAGAAGTTCCGTAAACAATATAACCTGCAGCAACTTGTTGATTACCCGGTTGTAAAAAATCTTCTAAGGTTACCGGCGTACCAATAGGAGTAACCCGCCTGTAAACCGAAAAAATAGTACCTACCGATACATTTACATCTATGTTTGAAGAACCGTCTAAAGGATCCATTAGCACCACATACTTGTTGTCGTTTTTTTTGTTTCCTCCCGAAATAGTGATAAAATCATCTTCTTCTTCGCTGGCAATTCCGCAAACTATTTCTCTATTTGTAAGTGTTTTAATAAATGCTTCGTTGGCAAAAACATCTAATTTTTGTTGTTCTTCACCTTGAATGTTTGTGTCACCGGCTGTTCCTAGAATATCAACCAATCCGGCTTTATTTACCTCGTGATTTACCACTTTGCCGGCTAATCTAATAGAGTTAATAAGTCTAGAGAGTTCGCCTGAAGAATATTTAAATTCGCTTTGGTTGTTAATGATAAACTCTCCTAAGGTTTTGTTTTGGATAGCCATAGTGGTAAAAATTGCTTTTTCAAGGTTAATTTTAAGCAAATATCGGAGTTTTTTAAGAAATAGAACCGATATTTGTTTCGTAAAATTGTCAAGACAATGAAATTAATAATTAGAAATGCCAATAATCAAGATATGGCACAGATTCTTGATTTAATTAAAGAGCTAGCTGTTTTTGAAAAAGAACCCGATGCCGTTGTGGTAACGGTAGAAGATTTACAAAATGAAGGTTTTGGTAAAAACCCTTTATTTACCTGCTTTGTTGCCGAGTTAAACAAGGAGATTGTAGGAATGGCATTGTGTTATTTTCGGTTTTCAACATGGAAAGGGCGTACGGTACACCTGGAAGATTTAATTGTAAAAGAAGCATTACGCGGAAAAGGAATTGGCGAAAAACTGTATGCCGAAGTATTAAAATTTGCTTATAAAAACAAAGTAAAACGAGTAGAATGGGCGGTGTTAAATTGGAATACGCCCGCCATTAAATTTTATGAACGTACCGGAGCAACCGTTTTAAAAGATTGGTATATTGCCCAAATGGATGAACAGGCTTTAAAAAAGTATGTAAAAAACAATGAAAGTATATAAATTTGGCGGGGCATCAATTAAAGATGTCGAAGCAGTAAAAAATGTATTAACGGTTTTAAAACAAACCCAAGATACCCGTTTGCTTATTGTAATTTCGGCAATGGGAAAAACCACCAATGCACTTGAAAAGGTGGTAGATGCGTACCTAAACAACCCCTCCTTGTTAGAAAGTAGTATTTTTGAAGTGCAAAACTATCATGCTAATATTGCATCACAACTTTTTCAGAAAAACCATTCTATATTTACGAAAATATCGGCTCTTTTTGCAGAACTAAACACTTTTTTAAAAACCAATAAATCAACAAACAAAAATTTTGTTTACGATCAAATAGTTCCTTATGGCGAATTGCTCTCTACTACCCTAATTTATTATTTTTTAAAAGAGAATAATTTTCCTGTAAAGTTTCTAGATGCGCGAGAATGTTTAGTTACCAACTCACAATACAGGGAAGCCGAAATAAATTGGGAGCAGACTTGTCATGCAATTAAATCAAAAAATCTTCAAAATAGTATAACCCTCACCCAAGGATTTATAGCCGCCGAACCCGAACACCACTTTAATACTACTTTAGGAAGAGAAGGAAGCGATTATACGGCTGCCATTTTTGCATATTGTTTAAATGCACAAAGTGTAACAATTTGGAAAGATGTTCCGGGAGTACTTAATGCCGACCCTCGACATTTTAAAAATCCCATATTATTACATCACATCTCCTACAAAGAAGCTATCGAGTTAGCTTTTTACGGAGCTTCGGTAATACATCCTAAAACACTGCAGCCTTTGCAACGAAAAGAAATTCCGTTATACGTAAAATCGTTTCAAAACCCTCAAGCAAAGGGTACATGTGTAGGGAAAGGCATAACGCTTCAACCGGAAGTTTCGTGTTTTATTCTCAAAAAAAATCAAGTATTGATTTCGGTGTCGTCGTTAGATTTTTCGTTTATTACAGAGCATCATATCAGTTATATTTTTGATCTTTTGCATAGGTATAAAATGAAAGTAAACCTTATTCAAAATTCTGCGATTAGTTTTTCGGTGTGTATCGATAATAAATTTAATCATCTTCCCGAGTTATTGCAAAAGCTTACCGAACAATTTAAAGTGCGTTGGAACGAAGGAGTAACATTATATACCGTTAGGCATTCCACTCCTTTAGAAATCAAATCATTACTAAAAAACAAAGAGATGCTGCTAAAACAAGAAAGCAGGGAGACCATTCAAGTGGTTGTAAAAGAAGCGTAGCTACCGTTTTATTTTTAGTTATATTTGCTTGGTTTTTTAAAAGAAAACAACCTGCGTAAAAACACAAACAAACTATGGGATTAGTAACTGCAAAAGAAATGGCTAAGGCTGTTAATCTTGAAAAACTAGGTTTTTTAGGAACTTTTGCGGGTTGGATTTTAATGCGTGTTTTACGAATTAACAAGCTCAATAAAATTTACGATGACCGGAAGCACTTAAAGGATTTAACCTTTATGAACTCACTACTTGATGCTTTTGAAATTCAGTATGACATCCCTGAAGAAGATTTAAAACGCATCCCTAAAAACGGTGCTTTTATTACTATTTCTAATCATCCTTTGGGAGGCATTGATGGCATTGTATTACTTAAGCTGTTAATGGAACTTCGTCCCGATTATAAAATCATTGCCAATTTTTTATTGCATCGCATTAAGCCTATGAAGCCCTATGTAATGCCCGTAAATCCGTTTGAAAACAGAAAGGATGTAAAGTCGAGTGTTTCGGGTTTTAAAAATGCCTTGCAACACTTAAAAGAGGGTCATCCGTTAGGTGTGTTTCCTGCCGGAGAAGTATCTACCTGTAAAGAAGGAACTATCTACGTAGATAAAGCTTGGGAAGAAGCCGCGATGAAGCTAATTAAAAGAGCTCAAGTACCGGTGGTGCCCATCTATTTTCACGCAAAAAACAGTCCGCTTTTTTACCGGTTGGCAAAAATTAGTGACACCCTGCGAACGGCTAAATTACCTTCGGAATTATTAACACAGAAAGAACGTATCATAAAAGTACGAATAGGTAAACCCATTTTGGTAAAAGACCAACTGGAATATGAAGATTTGGGAGAGTATACTTCTTTTCTTCGGAAAAAAACCAATATGCTTGCCAATCAATTTGAAAAAAAGAAATTGTTAAATACGTTTCCAAAGAGTATTAAATTTCCGAAACCTCCAAAAAAGATTGTAAATCCGTTACCGGTTGAAATAATTGAAAAAGAAATAGAAAAACTAAGAGAAACAAATAAGCGTTTGCTACAAAGCAAAAATTATGAAGTATTTCTTGCCGATGCTCAATGCATCCCCAATATTCTTCAAGAAATAGGTCGTTTGCGCGAAATTACCTTTAGAGAAGTAGGCGAAGGAACCAATAAATCGATTGATTTAGACCGTTTTGATGCGTATTACCACCATATGTTTTTATGGGATAACAAAGAAAAATTAATTGCCGGAGCATACCGAATGGGATTGGGTTCAAAAATTTTCCCAAAATACGGGATAGATGGTTTTTACCTTCAAGATCTTTTTAGATTTGAACCTGAATTGTACCCAATGATGCAAAAATCTATTGAAATGGGTAGAGCTTTTATTATCAAACAATACCAACAAAAACCCATGCCTTTATTTTTGCTCTGGAAAGGAATAGTGCATACCACCCTACGTTTTCCCGAACATAAATACCTTATTGGTGGCGTAAGTATAAGCAATAAGTTTTCTGAGTTTTCAAAATCGTTGATGATTGAGTTTATGAAATCTAACTATTACGATCCCTACGTGGCACAATATATTAAACCCAAAAAAGAATTTAAGGTTAAATTAAAAGATGCCGATAAGGATTTTATTTTTGACGAAAGCCAAGCCGATTTAAATAAATTTGATAAAATAATTGACGAAGTAGAACCGGGCAGTTTACGACTTCCGGTATTGATAAAAAAATACATAAAACAAAACGCCAAAGTAGTGGCTTTTAATGTAGACCCATTATTTAACAATGCCATAGACGGTTTAATGTACATTCGTATTGCAGACCTACCCGAAAGTACCGTTAAACCTGTTATGGAAGAGTTTCAAGCCGAACTGGAACGCAAATACGGATTTAGAAATGAAGAGGAATGAGTTGTTTTAGCACACAGTTAGCAGTCTAAAGTTGGCAGGCTTTTTTAATTCAGAATTAAGGGTTCAGAATTCAGAATTTTTGAGGTGTGAGTTTGTGAGGAATGAGGGATTTATAAATCATAATAATACTTAATCCCCAATCATCAATCGAGAAAATCATCAATTGAAGAAATCGTAATTTAGAAAAATCTTTTATATACACTTTAAATTTTCCAATATCATTGGTAACATAAGCCATTTTACGACCATTTGGACTAAAACTCAAGCTATTAATTGGAACATCAAATCTGTTTTTGATGGATAGACCTTCCTTTGGGAATGTATCTTTATTAAGACTATCCGCATGATATCTATCTGAATAATATTGCCCCACTTTTTCTATTAAAGTAAGATAATCAATACCCAACACATAATAGATACTGTTTTCGATATTTCGATTCAATCGAGTCAAATAAATGATACTTGTCAAATTAGATTTACCGTAATGCAAAGCGATATAATTCCAAATGGCATGACCTGTCAATCTGGGCATAAATTCCATTTGTTTGGCACAAGAACGATCATGTTTATCTAAAATTACATTTCTAAGTTCATCATCAATATTTAAGTTCCAATTATCTCCAATATAAGCCACTAGTCCTTTTTCAAACCAAGGAGGTAGATTCATTAGAACCGCATTTTGAACCATCTCTTGCAAATTGGAACCCAATAGCATATAATTCAAATAGATTTTGGCAATTCCTTCTTTGATTTGCTTTTCTAAATGATTATAATCTCCATCATAATAGACAAACATTTTATTAC
>JALWYP010000076.1 GCA_026992695.1 Flavobacteriaceae bacterium | reverse complement strand
GTCTGCAACCTATCCCAAAATTACTTTTAAGGGAAAAATCAATGATTTTGAAGCTTCTAAGTTAACAGAAGAAATTACTGAATTTACAATAACCGGAACTTTTTCTATGCACGGAAAAGAAAAAGAGGTAAAACTACCGGTAAAAGTTTATAAAAAAAACGGAATTGTTTATGTCTCTTCTCAATTCTCATTAAAACCGGAAGATTTTGATATTAAAATACCTAGTGTGGTTAGTAAGAAAATAGCTGAAGAAATAGACGTTACAGTTAATCTTCAATTAAATAAAATGTAATGAGTAACTTAAAAAAAATACTTTTAGCCCTGTTGATTGTGTTAATAGGTCTATTTTTTGGTTATAAATATTTGTATCATGACCATCGAGATATTTCTTCAGAAGAGGCAGAAATAAAAGTGAATGCTGAAAAATTATCAAAGATGTTTCAGTTAAATGAAGCTTCTACAGTATTAAATAAAACTGTTGTAGTCTGGGGTAAAATTACTGAGATTGAAGATAATACTTTTACAATTGATGGTAAGGTACATTGTTCTTTTAAAGTACTTCAAACTTCTCAGAAGATAGGAGATTCTATTTCTGTAAAAGGAAGATGCATTGGTTACGACGACCTGTTTGAAGTAGTAAAACTAGACCAATGTAGTATTCTGTAATGTATTTAAAAAAAGCAATAATGAAGTACCACTATATTCTATTTTTTTTACTGCCATTTGTCTCTTTTTCACAAGACGATTTATTGGATGAATTGGAGAGTGAAACCCAAGTTAATAAGACTGTTACGGCTGCTTTTAAAGGGTTGAAGGTTGTAAATTTTGAATCGACTAAAACAGCCGCAAAAGGCGATTTTTATTTTGTTGTTTCGCATCGTTTTGGAACAGTAAAAAATGGAATTGATGATTTATTCGGGTTAGATCAATCGGTTACTCAGTTAAAGTTTATTTATGGTTTTACAAAATGGTTGAATATTGGTATTTCACGAAGTTCAAACCAAAAAAAGTATGGCTTTCAAGCTAAATACAAACTTAAAAACCAAGAAGCGGAAGGTTTTCCTGTAACTATTGTAGGTTATAATTTGATAACGATAAATACTTCGCTGAAAAAAAATAATTTTCCGAATATTACTTTTCAAGATAAACTAACATATACTTCGCAACTCTTATTATCTCGTAAATTTTCTGAAAAGTTTTCGTTATTACTGGCTCCTACTTTTTTACATCAAAATTTAGCAACTCGAAGTTTTGAAATTCAAGAAAACGGAACAACCATTGCGTACGATGAAAATAATAATCAATTTGCCGTTGGAGTAGGAGGAAGGTATAAAATTTCGAAACGAGTTAGTATAAATGCAGATTATGGTTTGCATTTAAACAGAAATAGCAATTCTAATTTTAGAAATCCGTTAGCGGTAGGAGTAGATATTGAAACCGGAGGACATGTTTTTCAGTTAAACTTTAGTAATGCACAAGCTATGTTTGAAGAAGGTTATATTGTAAACGCTCAAGGAGATTGGGGGAATGGTGATTTTTTCTTCGGGTTTAATTTACAACGAGTGTTTTAAGAGTTATCTTCTTCTGCTTTTTTTAATAAGTTTTCGTTTATGTGTTTGCTTGCTTTTGCTCCTAGTTTTTTAATGTTTTCTACTCTGGTAAGCAAATTTCCTTTTCCGGTTAATTTTTTCATTGTAGTTTCGTAACTTCCTTTTACGGTGTTAAGTTGGTTGCCAACTTTTATTAAATCGTTGGTTAAATTTACAAATTGGTCGTACAGGCGTCCTGCTTGTGTAGCAATTTCAATAGCATTGCGTTGTTGTTTTTCGTTGGTCCACATGCTATCTACGGTACGTAGGGTTGCCAGTAGTGTTGCCGGAGTAACTATAACAATGTTTTTTTCAAAAGCCCAATTGTAGAGGTTAGATTCGTTGTTTATGGCAACTGCAAATGCAGGTTCAATCGGGATAAAAAGCAATACAAAATCGGGACTCTCTATTTCATAAATAGTTTGGTAATTTTTAGCACTAAGCTGGTCGATGTGTCTTTTTAACGAGTTTATATGCTCTTTTAAATACTGATTTTTTAATGTATCATCGTCTTCATTTACATATTTTTCGTATGCCGTTAAGGATACTTTAGAGTCGATAATCATTTTTTTATTGTCGGGTAAATGTAAAACAACATCGGGTAATATGCGTTTCCCTTCTTCATTAGTAAAACTATTTTGAACAAAATATTCTCGGTTTTTTTCTAACCCTGATTTTTCTAAGACACGCTCCAACACCAACTCGCCCCAATTACCTTGCATTTTGCTATCGCCTTTTAATGCTTTGGTAAGATTTACGGCTTCTTCACTCATTTTTAGGTTTAGTTCTTTCAGTCCAATAATTTGTTGGCGAAGCATTGCGTGCCGGTCTATGCTTTCTTTGTGTGTGT
>JALWYP010000075.1 GCA_026992695.1 Flavobacteriaceae bacterium | reverse complement strand
AATGAAATGAGCATAAACTTTTTTAAGCATATACTATCGGGAATGATTAAAATAAGTTTATTCGAAAACGAAGTGGTTCCGGATGTTTATAAAATTTGGAATTACGTTTAAAATCAAACAATTACAAATTTTTAAACAGATGAAACAAGATAAAACCATCACACTTATAGGCGCAGGAATAATGAGTGCGACACTAGGTGTGCTTTTAAAAGAATTAGACCCTTCTGTTAACCTTATTATTTATGAACGTTTAACCAAAATTGGAGCAGAAAGTTCGGCAGCTTGGAACAATGCCGGAACGGGACACTCGGGATTTTGCGAACTAAATTATACACCGCAAAAAAAAGAAGGAAGTATTGATATATCTAAGGCACTTCATATTGCACAACAGTTCGAAGTTTCCAAACAATTGTGGGCATATTTAAAAAAGAATCACTTTTTAGATCCAAAATTTCCGTTTATAAACGATATCGACCATATGAGTTTGGTTTGGGGTGAAGAAAATTGTAGGTTTCTAGAAAAACGACACCAAACAATGGTGCAATATCCCATATTTGAAGACATGCGGTTTACCAAAGATTTTAGTACAATGAAATCGTGGGTGCCGCTTATGATGAATGGAAGAAATCCTAAACAACCACTTGCTATGACCCGAATGGCAATAGGAACCGATGTTAATTTTGGAGCCATAACACGTGGGATGATTAATCATTTACAATCTTGTAAAAATGTTTCGGTACTATTAGGATATGAAATTAAAGATTTAAAAGAAACCGAAAACGGTTGGGAAATTACCGTTGAAGATTTAGAGAAAGAACTGTCCTATACCTCAAATTCCGATTTTGTGTTTATAGGAGCAGGTGGAGGTGCCATACCATTGCTTGAAAAAACCAATATTCCCGAAGCCGAAGGGTATGCGGGTTTTCCTATTAGTGGACAATGGTTAAAATGCATCAATCCTGAAGTTATTAAACAGCACGAAGCAAAAGTTTATGGTAAAGCAGATGTAGGTTCACCACCTATGTCGGTTCCTCATCTAGATACTCGAATGATGGATGGAAAAAGAGCGTTACTTTTTGGACCCTATGCAGCACTTACCTTAAAATTTTTAAAAGAAGGTTCGGTGTTAGATTTCCCTATGTCTATAGAAATACATAATATTTGGCCACTTGTTTCTGCCGGTTGGAAAAATCTTCCGCTCACCAAGTATCTTTTCGATCAGGTTTTTCAATCTAAAGAAGACCGATTTCAATTTTTAAAAAAATACTATCCTGAAGCAAAAATTGAAGATTGGGAGTTAGTCGAAGCCGGAAAAAGAGTGCAAATTATTAAAAAAGATAGAAAGGAGGGAGGTGGTAAACTTCAATTTGGCACCGAAATAGTAACCAATAAAAGCAAAACGCTTGCAGCATTGCTAGGTGCTTCTCCGGGGGCTTCTACTTCGGTTTCTATTATGTTAGCTGTTTTAGAAAGATGTTTTTCTGAAAAATTTAATTCTTCAATTTGGCAACAAAAAATAAAGAAAATGATTCCTTCATATGGAGAATCGCTAATTACCAATGGCGAATTGCTAAAAAAAGTACGAACCGAAACCACACATATTTTAAAACTGGAAGATTAATTTCGTCCTTTTTCATTTGGATAAAGAGTAAAAACGGGTTTGCTTTGCCAAAATTCTTTGGTGTTTATATCCATAATGGTTAATTTTCCTTTAAAAGCAGCTCCGGTGTCTAAATTCCATACATTTCCGTAATGTTGCGGAGTGGTTTTTCCAATTTTAGTAACGGAGGTATGTCCGATAAATAGTTCGTTAAAAAGGTTGAGTCTCTTGGGATATAAAACATCGTTTTTGTTTAGAGAAGGGTTTAACGAGCAAGCCGTTTCCCAAAGCGTTCTGTCCCAGTAAATGTAATCTTGATAATATTCATGTTGCGGTCCCGAAGTATTTGTAAAACCGGCATGACAAAACAGATTGTTGTTTTTATCAATATGAAAAGTACTTAGGTTTTTAAAAAATAGTATGTGCTTATCGATTTCTTTTTTAGAGATGTTTTGGTAACTCTTTATTGTTTCAAGTCCACCGTGTTGAAGCCAAAGTTGTTTGGTGTTTCCTTGTAAGTGTTGGTAAAATAAATCATCGTGGTTTCCTCTAAGAAAAACACAAGGTTGTTTTTTTGAAAAATCGAGTAAAAAATGAACTACTTGAGCCGATTCGCTCCACCCATCAACATAATCGCCTAAAAAAATAAAAGTATCTTTATTAGAAAAAGTAACTTTATCAAGCACTTGTTTTAAAGCTTTAAATCCACCATGAATATCTCCAACAACAAAAGTTTTCATTACTATTGATTTGCCAATAAAACAATACCCACTATTACAAGAATAATAAATAACACTAAAAAGAAAATCTTCCAAGCAGAATAAGGTCTTTTGCCCGAAA
>JALWYP010000074.1:1875-2447 GCA_026992695.1 Flavobacteriaceae bacterium | reverse complement strand
GTTTTCAAAATTTATTGAAATGCATCACAACACCTTTCATTTTAATTGGGGATCTGCTTCGTACGGATTATTATTAAAAGAAATTTATGATGCTAACATTCACGATAATGTTTTTGAACAAAATACCATAGGTATTAACATAGACGGTTGTTCCCGAATAGACTACCAAAAAAACCATTTTATACGCAATGGCTGGGCATTAAAATTTACAGGCGGTTGCTATGCCAATACGTTTGAGTTTAATAACTTTATGCATAATGCCTTTGATTTGTCATATAACAGCCGGCTTAATGACAATACATTTGAAGCCAACTATTGGAGTGAATACACGGGTTACGATTTAGACAAAAACGGTATTGGAGACGTACCTTTTAGACCCGTAAAACTATTTTCGTATGTGGTAAACAATACACCCGAAACATTGGTTTTACTTAGAAGTTTGTTTGTAGATATTATTAATTTTTCTGAAAAAGTTTCGCCTGTATTTACTCCCGATAATCTAAAAGACAACAAACCACTCATGAACCCAATAGACCCAATAAAAGATTAATATGATAGAAATCAATCAATTA
>JALWYP010000074.1:0-1865 GCA_026992695.1 Flavobacteriaceae bacterium | reverse complement strand
ATGGTCTGGATTTAACCATAGACAAAGGTGGTGTATTTGCTGTTTTAGGACCTAATGGTTCGGGAAAAACAACATTAATAAAATGTTTGTTAGGGATGGTAATACCTAATAAAGGCAAAGTAAAATACCAAGATAAAAGTGTTTTAAAACAGTGGGAATATCGTAACAATCTTAATTATTTGCCACAAATTGCCAATTTCCCAGCCAATCTTTCGGTAATTGAACTTATTAAAATGGTAAAAAATTTAAGACCAAAACCATCTCACGAACAGGAATTAATTGAGTTGTTTGGGTTACAACCTTTTCTGAAAAAAAAATTAGGAAACCTCTCAGGCGGCACCAAACAAAAAGTAAATATTGTTTTAACCTTTATGTTTGATAGTGATTTAATTATTTTAGACGAACCCACAACCGGATTAGACCCCATTGCTTTAATTTATTTAAAAGATTTAATTAAAAAGGAACGAGACAACGGAAAAACCATTCTTATAACAACCCACATTATGAGCGTAGTAGAAGAATTGGCAAACGAAATTGTTTTTTTATTAGACGGTAAAATTTACTTTAAAGGTAGCGTTACTGCTCTAAAAACTCAAACCAAACAAGAAAATCTAGAACACGCTATTGCCCAATTAATCTCTAAACAATACCAACACTAATCATGCTTAAAATATTAAAATACAGTATCTATGATTTACTAAGAAGCAGATGGAGTTATGTTTATTTTATTTTTTATCTGATTTTAGGATTTGTCCTGCTCTTTTTAAACAACGATGTAAACAAAGCAATCATCACCTTACTAAACATTATTATTGTTTTAACGCCACTTATCGGTACCATTTTTGGCGTGATGTATTATTACAACTCAAAAGAATTCACCGAGTTACTTCTTGCCCAACCTATAAAACGAAGCACCATTTTTATGGGGCAATATTTGGGCGTTTCTATTTCATTAACCTTAAGTTTGGTTTTAGGTATTGGTATTCCTTTTGTACTGTACGGACTTTTTAAATCGGCTGCCATTTTTGATTTTGGCTTGTTGCTGGTTGTTGGGGCATTTTTAAACTTTATTTTTGTAGCATTAGCCTACAACATTGCCTTAGCAAACGAAAATAAGATTAAGGGATTTGGGTATGCCATATTGCTTTGGTTGCTTCTGGCAGTAGTTTATGATGGTGTTTTTATGATTTTAGCCATTAAATTTCAAGAATATCCGTTAGATAAATTTGCTCTGATTTCTATGATGCTAAATCCCATAGACTTATCCAGAACGCTTATTTTATTAAAGTTAGATATTTCAGCACTTTTAGGTTATACCGGTGCCGTTTTTAAAGAATTTTTTGGTACGAGCTTGGGGTTGATTCTATCATTTTCTCTACTTTTTGCTTGGGTATTAATCCCTGCTTGGTTAATAAACCGTAAAGCGGGTAGGAAGGATTTTTAGTGAAAATATATTAATTGGATGTATTATTTATTGATTCTCTTATTAATTTTAAAGTCTTTGATATACGCAGTAGCGCTTTAAAACCAAAACTAATTCGTAGAAATTTTAATTCGGGGTTTTGATATGATGAAATGGCTATTGAATTGTATTGGTTGAGGTTATTAATGTCTAATCTGTTGCCTAAGTCATAATTTACTTTTACGAATAATAAAACTGTCCACAATCCATAAAAAATGGTCGGGGCGAGAGGATTCGAACCTCCGACATCCTGCTCCCAAAGCAGGCGCGCTAACCAGACTGCGCTACGCCCCGGTACGCACCAAGGTGATATTCGAAACAGGGGAATTTTCAAGTCCAAAGTCCGTACCCGCGGCCCGCGCTCCCGTGCGTGCCCCGTCGGTCCTCGTAGGGGCCTGTCATG
>JALWYP010000073.1 GCA_026992695.1 Flavobacteriaceae bacterium | reverse complement strand
TAATTCATCGGCAATCAGATTTTTTTTCAAATATCGGAAAGCTAGCTTTCCGATATTTGTTATCTGTTGCACTTATTGTTTGAACTTAGTAATTGAAAAACCATTATTAAAAATAAATTATTGAATACCCGTTGTGCATTAATAATATAGTAAAAAAAAGTTGTTCATTGATTATAAAAATCGTATATTTAATTGAATATCAAACACTTAAATATATGAACAACTTTAAAGCAAATTACAATAAAATTTTAGAAGTACTAAGGTCTATTACTAAAAAAGAACAATTTTTAAAACAAAAAAGGAAACCAAAACTCAAAGATATAGAATTAATTGCGATGAATTTAACAGCAGAATATATGAGCATTGACAGTGAATGTCAGTTATTTAGGGAGATTCCAATTGATTTAAAAGGCAAGATTGAGCGTTCGGTTTATAATAGAAGAAAACGAAAATTATTTTTTGCAATAGAAATTATTAGAAAAGAATTGTCAAATAAATTTAATGAATTTGAAAACTTCTTTGTAGTAGACAGTATGCCATTAGAGGTAGTTAAATTATCACGAAGCAATAACAGTAAAATCTGTAAAGAAGCATTTTATAGTGCTCCAGATAAAGGTTTTTGTGCAAGTCAAAATATGCACTATTATGGTTATAAAATACATGCTGTTTGTTCTATTGAAGGTGTTTTTAAAAGTTTTGACATAAGCAAAGCATCTGTCCATGATATTCATTATTTAAAAGACATTAAAAATCAATTTAACAATTGTGTGATTTTGGGAGACAAGGGATATTTAAGTGCTGATTATCAGTTAGATTTATTTCAAAGCAAGCAAATAAAGTTAGAAGTACCCATGCGTAAAAATCAAGATAATTATCAAAAACAACCGTACATTTTTAGAAAGAAAAGAAAACGAATTGAAACCTTGTTCTCTCAACTTTGTGACCAATTTATGATACGCAGAAATTATGCCAAATCTTTTGATGGTTTTAAAACAAGAATACTATCAAAACTAACTTCGCTAACAGTCATTCAATATATAAATAAGTTTGTCTTTAATAGAAATATTAACAATTTAAAAATTAGCATTATTTAAATGCACAACGGGTTATTATTAATTAAACTCGTTATAGTAAAAGTAGATTTTAAAAACTATAAAACAAGCCTATTAAAATAATAAATAAATCCTACTTTTGCCGCTATGATTAAAAAGCTGTGCTTACTCCTTATAGTATCATCTTCCTTATTGTATTCACAACAAAATGAATTACACTTTTATTCGGTTGAGACCAGCTATTTCTATGGTAGTATTTTAGAACATAACCTCGATATTTCACACCTCATTACCGATTTTCCCACAGGTGTTATTGTTTCTTTAAACAAAAAAACCTACGGCTACAATGAATGGGAAGGACGTTTTAATTTTCCGGATTGGGGTGTAACGATGATTTATCAAGATATGAAAAATCCGTTTCTGGGAAAAAATATGTCAATTTATGGGCATTTTAACTTTTATTTCTTAAAAAGACATCTTTCTCTAGGAGTAGGACAAGGTATTGCCTATGCATCTAAAATTTATGACCCGGAAACCAATTTTAATAACAATGCCTACGGAAGCCGAATATTAAGCTCAACCTTAGTGCGTGTTAATTTAGTTAAAGAAAATTTATTTAAAGGTTTGGGCGTGCACATAGGTACCGGAATTATTCATTACTCAAATGCAAACCTAAAAGCACCTAACGGAAGTACAAATACATGGTATTTTGATGCCGGAATTAGCTACCAATTAAAACACGACCGCTTCCCGCTACGCATACCCAAAGAAACATTTCCGAGTAAATTTTACGAAGAAGATATAAAACTTAATTTGGTTTTCAGAACCGGTATTAACGAAGCTGATGTAAATGGTCTAGGGCAAGACCCGTTTTATGTGTTTTCATTTTATGCCGACAAACGATTAAACTTTATGAGTACGGTTCAATTTGGTTTTGACTTATTTTACTCTACATTCTTAAAAAAAGTTATTGAGTACAGAAGCATTGCCTTTCCGGAAGATTTTCTAACTGGCGATGAAGATTACAAACGAATAGGTCTTTTTCTAGGACACGAACTTAGGTTTAACAAAAATGCGTTTGTTTCGCAAGTGGGCTATTACATCTATTGGCCCTATAAATTTGAAACCCGTATCTATAACCGATTAGGTATAAAACGCTACCTGTTTAAAGATAAATTTTTTGCCGCCATTACCCTTAAAGCACATTTTGCCAAAGCCGAAGCAGTTGAGTTTGGTGCAGGCATTAGGTTTTAAGTATATTTGAATCATTAATTATGAATAAAAAAATTTACATCCTTATTATTTCACTCATCTTTTTGAGTTGTAATTCCGAGTCTGCTTTGGATTGTTTCCAAGCCACCGGTAAAATTGAAAGACGTGAATATAAAAACCTCGATGGTTTTAAAAAAATATTAATCTTCAAACGCGTTAAACTTATATTTAAACAAGCTCCTGTTCAAAAAGTTTTTGTAGAAACCGGAAAAAATCTCTTTAACGAAATACGAGTTCGTGTAGAGGATAGTATCTTAAAAGTTAGCGACAGAAATAGCTGTAATTTGGTTCGAAACGAAGTAACCAAAGTAATTGTTTTATCACCGGATATAAGAGAAATACAAAACAGCTCCGGACTAACGGTAGAAAATCTGGGAGAAATAAGTTACGAAAGCCTTACGTTAATTTCGGTAGATCCAGAAGTAGATGGAGAATTTCAAAAGGATGGTGATTTTAATCTAGACAGTCTCAATGTTGGATTTTTAGGCGTTTCAGCTAATGGTGTATCTCGATTTTACTTAAAAGGAAAAGCTTTTAGTTGTAACTATAATATTGCCGATGGAGATGTTAGAATTGATGCATCTGAGCTAGAATGCTCTAAAGTTGAATTTTTTCACCGAAGCACAAACAAACTCATAATTAAACCTAACGACACGCTAAGAGGAGTAATTACCAGCCTAGGAGATGTTATTTGTTTAAGCAGACCCGATGTAATTGAAGTAGAAGAACGATATGTTGGTAAACTTATTTTTCAATAATATTAAATTAAAAACCGGACATCTGTCAGTTATTTCCTATTTTCAGCAACTCTCCCCATTGCGTAGTATAACGCGGACTTCGTTCTTTTTTTATTAGTTCCCATTCGCTAATACGTGTTCCTACCAACCCCGAAAACAAAGTGGTTTTTCCGTATTTAAAATTAAGCCTATCAAATACTTCTAAGAGTTTTGTTTTATAAGGATTTGACTCTTGATTAAACAAATTACCTTGTACATATTGCTGCGGGATAATTCCGCCCAAATGCACTCCTACTTTTTTATACCGGTATCCTTTTTTGTAAATTAATGACAAGGCTTTTTTTGCTTCTTTAACAAGAACAAACGTATCGTTAGTAGCCACCGGAAGCGTTACGGTAATACCATTTGCATATTGTTTGTCTTTTTTGCTAAAATAATTGGTTTGCAAAAAAACATGCAAATATCCGGCACAAGATTTTTGATTTCTAAGCACCTCACTTACCTCGCTAATGTAATAGGCACAAGCTTCTTGAATAAGCCCTAAATCTTCTAGGTTTTTCCCAAATGATTTTGCTGTGGCAATTCCTTTTTTGGGTTTAGGCTGTGTTTCTATATCTAAACAAGGCGCTCCTTGTAGCTCTCTCCAAATTCTAACTCCTACAACGGTCATGTTTTTTTGCACCCACTTTTCGGGAAGTTGTGTAAACTCAAATGCAGTAAAAACTCCGATGTTTTGCAATCGTTTGGCGTGCTTTCGCCCTATCCCCCATACGGCAGAAATTTTGGTTTCTCGAAGTGCTTTTATTCGTTTTTTATCATTATCTATAACATACACATGGTTTGTTTCAGGTTGCTTTTTAGCAATTTTATTAGCCAGTTTTGCCAACACCTTAGTAGGCGCTATTCCCACACCCACCGGTAATCCTGTGTATTGATAAACGGTATTTTTTATTTGTTTTCCGTAATCTCGAAACGCAGTGTGATTTATTCCGCTAAGGTCAAGGAATGCTTCATCGATGCTATAAACTTCTACGCAGGGCGAAAAATTTCGTAAAATATACATCACCCTGTTAGACATATCGCCATACAACATATAATTAGAAGAAAAAGTCACCACATTATTAACTTGTATCTGTTTCTTAATTTTAAATACCGGCTGAAACATTTCTGCTCCCAAAAGCTTTTTCGCTTTTTTATTGGCAGCAATTACGCATCCGTCGTTATTGCTTAGCACTACAACGGGTCTGCCATGCAAATCGGGACGAAAAACCAGCTCGCACGAGGCATAAAAACTATTGCAATCTACCAATGCTATCATCTCACATCATGGATTACGTAAGTGATAACTCCCCAAACCCAACAGGCGTTTTTTTTATTTATTTCGGAAACACGAGCAATGGCAAACGCTCCGTCTTTAACCAGCAAAACCAAACTGTGACGGACAGGAGATAAAGAACGGTCTATAATTAAAACATCGCTATGAGTTATGTTATAGTTTAAAAATTCATCGCCTACAATTCTAACAAAAAAAGTAGCATCGCTGTTTGTTACTAACTCATTATCCAAACTTATACGCTGCTCTGTATAATGCGTTGCCGCACTGGGAAATCCGGTTTGTTGCGATACCTGTGGTGCGTGCTTATTTTTTAATCTTTTTATTTTTCCTGAGGCAAATGTTTCCATTTTTCAAAAATATGGAAACATTCCATACATAAATGGAATTTTAATTTATTTTATGAACAATTAATAATTGAATTATATTTCAGTAAAATTAGTATTTTTACCAACTAAATAGTATAGCAATGTCCACAGCAAAAAAAGAATACAAGCGTATTACCACCAAAACATTAGTTGATATGAAATATCGAGGTGAGAAGATATCCATGCTCACTGCATACGATTACACCATGGCAAAAATTGTAGATAACGCAGGGATTGATGTTATCTTGGTAGGCGATTCGGCTTCTAACGTTATGGCTGGTCATGAGACCACTTTACCCATTACTTTAGACCAAATGATATATCATGCCTCGTCTGTAATACGTGCCATAAACCGAAGTTTGGTGGTTGTGGATTTACCCTTTGGCACGTACCAAAGCGACCCGATGGAAGCACTTCGGTCTGCTATTCGTATTATGAAAGAAAGCGGAGCACACGCCGTAAAAATGGAAGGCGGTAAGGAAATACAGAAATCTATTAAACGCATTTTAAATGCCGGAATCCCCGTAATGGGACACTTAGGGCTTACACCACAATCTATTTATAAATTTGGAACCTACACAGTACGCGCTAAAGAGGAAGCTGAAGCCGAAAAATTAAAAAAAGATGCTTTAATGCTTGAAAAAACGGGCTGTTTTGCTATTGTTTTAGAAAAAGTTCCTGCCAAATTAGCCGCCGAAGTCGCTAAGAGTGTTACCATCCCCATTATAGGTATTGGTGCCGGTAGCGGTGTGGACGGACAAGTGTTGGTTACCCACGATATGCTGGGAATGACACACGAATTTAACCCGCGTTTTTTAAGACGTTATCTCGATTTATTTGCCGAAATGACCCAAGCATTTACACAATATATAGACGATGTAAAAACCGGAGATTTTCCTAATGAAAAAGAGCAATATTAATCCGTAATGCCTCATACAACTCCGGAAAATATCCAAATTCTTTACGAAGACAACCATTTATTAATTGTTAATAAACGTCCCGGAGACATTGTACAAGGCGACAAAACCGGAGATATCCCATTATCTGAAATAGCCAAAACCTATATTGCAAAAAAGTATAACAAACCCGGATCTGTTTTTCTAGGAGTAGTGCATCGCCTTGACAGACCCACCAGTGGCATTGTAGTTTTTGCGCGCACCTCAAAAGCATTAAGCAGATTGAACAAATTGTTTCAAGAAAGAAAAACAAAAAAAAACTATTGGGCTTTGGTTAAAAACCAGCCGCCTAAGCAACACGACGAACTAATACATTACCTAAAACGCAACACCAAACAAAACAAATCGTATGCCCATAGTAAAGAGATTCCGGAAAGCAAAAAGGCTATTTTGGAATACCAGATTGTTAAAAAACTAGACGCTTTTTATTTATTGGAAATTAACCTTAAAACAGGAAGGCATCATCAAATTAGGGTACAGCTTGCCGCAATTGGTTGTCCGATAAAAGGAGATTTAAAATACGGATTTAACAGAAGCAATCCGGATGGTGGTATTAGCCTTCATGCCAGAAAGTTATCATTTGTTCATCCCGTTAAAAAAGAACTGATTACAATTGTTGCACCACCGCCAAACAACACACTTTGGAAGGCTTGTTTAGATTGAAATAATTTTGTGCTTCATAGCATAAATCACCAATCCCACTCTATTTTTTACGTTTAGTTTTTTAAACAAATCATTGCGGTAACCGTCTATTGTTTTTGGGCTTAACCCCATTCTGTCTGCAATTTCTTTATAAGTTAACTCGGTTGCTGCTAATTTAATAAACGTAAGTTCGTTTTCTTTTAAATCATGCGCTACTACAATATTTTTTTGTGGGTGAAGCGAGTGAAGCAATGTTTCGGCTACTTTATTAGAATGATAATATCCTTTTTGCATCACTTCATTTAACGCTACTTTTAATTTTTCGGGATGAATATCTTTAAGCAAATAACCATTGGCTCCGGCTTTTAACATTTTTAAAATCACCTTTTCATCATCTTCCATAGAGAGTGCCAGCACTTTAATTTCCGGATGATTTCCGGCGAGCCATTCCATAGTTTCAAACCCATTCATAATAGGCATATTAATATCTAACAGTATTACTTGGGGAGTACGTTCAAAATGATTGAGTTTTTGCTGTAAATCCACTCCGTTTTTAGCATGAAAGAGAACATTATAATCGGTAAAAGAATCGATTAATCGCTCCAACGATTCTGCAAAAAGCAGGTGATCATCTACAATAACAACGGTGTTTACTGATGGATTAGTTTCCATTTTTATAGGGGTATTTGATAAAGAGTTTTGTTCCTTTTCCTTTTTCCGAATCTAATTGATAGGTGGCTCCCAGCAACTTTGCCCTTTCTTTCATTGTTTGCATCCCCGAGCTATGATACTTTTCGGCAACATCAAATCCCACTCCGTTATCTGATGCATTAACCTCTAACACCTTTTCTTTATAATTTAAAGATACCTCTAAAGTATTAGCTTTGGCATGTTTTATTACATTTGATAAAAACTCTTGAATTATTCTAAACAAGATAATCTCATCTTTATCGGTAATTTTTTTTTCTTTTCCGAAGATTTGAAAAGTTGCCTCTAAAAACTTTAAGCGGTTAAACCGTTCTATTTCCACATTAAGCGATTCCACCAACCCGTTTTGCTTAATTACGTCTGTGTTTAGTGTTTTAGAAAGACTTCTTACCTCTTGAACGGTTTTTGTCACCAAATCTTTGGTTTCTATTAATTGTTTTTCGCAACTTTCCGGAGCTTTGCTTAATAATATGTTAAGCTGTATGTTTATTACCGAGAGTAATTGCCCGACATTATCATGCAACTCCCAAGCAATATTGCGTAAGGTTTGTTCTTGTATTTCAACTCTTGAAGAAGCAATTTCTTCTTTAAACTTTTGCTCTCTAATTAGTCTATCGAGCAATAACTTATTTTTTCTTTTCTGAAAAGAAACAAAAAAAACAATCATAAACACTACAAAAAGTATAAATACTACGGTAGCATATACAATTAAAGAAACGGTTTCTTTACTTAAAATATTTTCTTGAGTTAGTAACATAAGATATTAATCGTCATAACATTTTTTTCCTTGTTTTAATCTTTTTATACAAACCGTAAAACCTAAAATGTAAGCAGGGTACAATATGTAATTAGCTACAATTATTAATATGGATCTAATTTTAACAAACTCGGGGTTGTTTTTTTCAATAAAATAGGCATCATAAAGAAAAGCCGGTGTTGCTATTAAAGCAAAAAACAAAATCCCCACAGATACATAAAAAGTTAAGGACTTTGAAAGATATAAGATTCTGTCATCTTGTAATAATTCAAGGTAATAAGTAAATATTACGGTAATAATCAAGGTGGTTCCGACTATTAATGAAAATTTAGATGATTCTTCAAAAAAAACACCTGCGGTAAATAAATATCCCACCGCTAAAACCACATAAACATAACTGAAGTAAGTTATTATTTTTTTTACTCTTATCGACTTAAATGTTCTTATAAAAAACCATAAATAAAAAATTTCACTAATTGTGTTGTAA
>JALWYP010000072.1 GCA_026992695.1 Flavobacteriaceae bacterium | reverse complement strand
ATATATACCAATTCAAATTTAATTTATTTTGACAAATTCCTTAGAATACAATACAGAGCGAGCACATCTTATTATACCCGAATATGGTCGCCATATACAAAAAATGGTAGACCAATGCATTGCTCTTGAAGACAGAGAAGAACGTAACAAATGCGCAAAAAGCATTATTTCTGTTATGGGAAATCTTAATCCGCATTTACGCGATGTACCCGATTTTCAGCATAAACTGTGGGATCAACTTTTTATAATATCCGATTTTAAATTGGATGTAGATTCACCATACCCTAAACCTTCTATAGAAGAGTTAAAACAAGCACCGGAACCACTTTCTTATCCACAAAATTTTCCTAAATATCGTTTTTACGGAAACAATATTAAACGAATGATAGATGTTGCCGTTACTTGGGAAGAAGGCGAATTAAAAGATGCTTTGATATATACCATTGCAAACCATATGAAAAAAAGTTTTTTAAATTGGAACAAAGATACGGTAGAGGATGATGTAATTTTTAAACATTTGTTTGAACTTTCAAACGGAGCCATTAATGTTAAAACAGAAGACGAAGAACTTTCAGATGCATCTAATTTAATAATTCATAAAAAGGTTTATAAAAAGAAAAATCATAAGCATAAAAACAGAAAACGCTATTAAGAGCGTTAACGATGTATGGCTACATTTAAAATTGAAGGCGGACATTCGTTGCAGGGTGAAATAATTCCGCAAGGGGCAAAAAACGAAGCATTACAAATAATATGTGCTGTTTTACTAACTTCAGACGAAGTAATTATTAAAAACATTCCTGATATAAGGGATGTTAATAAACTTATTACCATACTAACTCATTTAGGAGTAAGAGTTTCAAAATTAGCGAAAGGAACCTATAGCTTCAAAGCCGATATAGTTGATTTATCATACCTAGAATCTGATTTATTTAAACAAGAAGGAAGTTCTTTACGCGGTTCAATAATGATTGTAGGACCTCTTTTAGCACGTTTTGGAAAAGGATACATACCAAAACCGGGAGGTGATAAAATAGGAAGAAGAAGATTAGATACTCATTTTGAAGGATTTACAAAACTAGGGGCTGATTTTAGATACAATAGAGAAGAAAAGTTTTACGGCGTAGAAGCACCTAATGGTTTAACCGGAACGTATATGCTTCTGGATCAGGCATCGGTAACCGGAACAGCAAATATTGTAATGGCAGCTGTTATGGCTAAGGGTACAACTACAATTTACAATGCTGCTTGCGAACCCTATTTACAGCAACTTTGCAAAATGCTTGTAGCAATGGGTGCTAAAATTAACGGAATAGGCTCCAATATGCTTACTATTAATGGTGTTACTGAACTTTCAGGATGTACGCATCAAGTTTTACCAGATATGATTGAAATAGGAAGTTGGATAGGTCTTGCTGCAATGACACGAAGCGAGATAACAATAAAAAATGTAAGCTGGAAAAACTTAGGAATTATACCCGAAACCTTTAAAAAATTAGGGATTAAACTAGAAAAAAAGGGAGATGATATTTACATTCCGAAACACGACTCCTACGAAATACAAGGTTACATAGATGGTTCTATTCTTACCGTTTCTGATGCACCTTGGCCTGGTTTTACCCCCGATTTGTTAAGTATTGTTTTAGTGGTGGCAACACAAGCAAAAGGAAGTGTGTTGATTCATCAAAAAATGTTTGAAAGTCGCTTGTTTTTTGTCGATAAACTTATTGATATGGGAGCAAAAGTTATTTTATGCGATCCACATAGAGCTGTGGTAATCGGGCACGATTTTAAATCGCAACTAAAAGCTACCACAATGGTTTCGCCCGATATTAGAGCCGGAATATCGTTGCTAATAGCTGCTTTATCTGCATCAGGAACTAGTACAATTCATAATATTGAGCAAATAGATCGCGGTTACGAAAATATAGACGGAAGATTACGAGCAATTGGTGCTAAAATAACACGAATAGAAAGTGTTTAAGCCCCTTTGTTTTTATTAATTTCGTCTTGTAATTTTCTTCTTATTTCTTGCTCTCGCTGAAGTGCTCGTTGCCTATGTGCTTCAAACTCTTCTTCGGTTTCTTCTAGTTTTTGTTTTGTTGTTTTGGTAATCGCATTGCTGCTTTTAAACTGCAAAAACAAAATTATTAAAGCCATTACAAGCAAGCCGATAATAGAAAATAAAACGGTATTATAAGTGCTTTTTTTAACGCTACTCCCAAAAAGCAACATACCATCTTCTTTCTCTTTTGAAACGGTTAAACTATCTTGAGTAGTTTTAAGCTGGTTTTTTAAGTCGGAAATTTCATTTTTCTGATTTGAAATGGTCGTATTAGCTGTTGAAATAGTGTTTTCTAAAACCGAAATACTATCTAACACATTTTTTCTTAACGAATATAATTTTACTTTTTTTACAACTTTATAATCTTGGTAATTATTAGATTTTTCTATAAC
>JALWYP010000071.1 GCA_026992695.1 Flavobacteriaceae bacterium | reverse complement strand
AAGTACACAAATGATTTTGCTTTAGCGTCATTAGCGTGGCCGTCAATGTTAATTACTGCTTTAGTTGTAGATGAAGATAACTTAGTAAAATCTGAGTGCAAGTAATTTTTATTTTCTTACACATAACGATTAAGCTCAGTTGACCGGCAATACAGAGCAGAGCGAAGCGGCGCGGCGTATTGCTGGGTCAACTGCAGTGCCTTGTTATATTTTATTTAAATATATGCTTACTCAATTCATCAAGAATCTCTTCGCTAGGCTCCCAAAGAAGCTTTTTGTTTAGTGCTTGTTCCTCAAATCTATAAGATGCATCAATGACATTAGTGTTTCTTGATTTTAAGTTTTTTGATATTTTTCTCTAGATTTTTCTGAAAATCCATAGTTCGGTGATAATATATATTGTTGTTAATTAAAGAAGATAATTCCCTGTCTTTTGCTCTCGAAACGGTTTGTCCCTGTACCCATCCGTTAATGGCATTATCTAATTCTTCTTGGGTAATTCCGTCTTTAATTAAACGGTCTATTTCTTCAGAAAATCCTAATTGAACTTTATCATAATTAGCAGGCGCATAAATGGCATACACAAAGAAAGAAGAGGTTTTATCTTCTTTATCTCCATCTACGCTAAAATTAGCACCTACACCGTAGCTAACACCATCTTTTTGGCGTAACCTGTCTGCTAATCTGGAATTTAAAAAACCGCCACCTAAAATAGAAGAAGCAATTCGTATAGCCGGATAATCAGGATCGGTATCACACATTTTAACGGCTAATGTTCCAAAAGTAGTCGCATTTTTCTTATCTGGAGTTATAATATCCTCATTTACCGGTTTGTTGGGAGTATAAGGATCTTTTATTTCTTTGTATGGATGTTTGCTTTTAAAATTAGAAAATTCTTTTTCAATAAATTGTTTAACTTCATCTTTATTAAAAGTACCAATTCCAATAAATGTACTTCGTCCTAAGCCATAAAATTCGTTATAAAATTTTGAAATATCTTTTACGGTCACATTTTTAATCGCATCAACTTCCTCATCAATTGTCATATTGTATAAAGGGTGTCCTTTGGGATAGTGATTATTAATTATGCCAAGTCGTTTTGATGCTAAAAACTGCGGGTTGGTTTTATTTTGTTCTATTCTTGCCAATCGCTGGGTTTTGAGTTTTTCCAATTCGGCTTCGTCAAATTCGGGTTGTTTAATCATTTCTGCCATTAATTGAAGCGTGGGCATTATATTTTCACGGGTAGAATTTACCGTTACATATATGTTTCCGCCTCTAGCATAAAAGAAAACAGATGATTTTAATTTACTTAATTCGTCTTCAATTTGTTGCCTGGTTTTAGATTCAGTTCCTTTATTAAGCATAGATGCTGTAAATGAAGGAATAAGTCCTTTTCCGGTAAGCGATTTTACATCGCCATTTCTTAAATTAAAACTAAGTGAAACGGTTTCTCCTCTATTGGTTTTTTCAATTATTCCGTATTCAACTCCATTTTTAAGTTTCCCTTGGTCTAATCTTTTGGTAATATTGTCATAGCTTACATCAAAGGCTTCACCGGCATTAAACCCTTTTTTTCCTTTGTAGTTTGTAACTAGTTTATCAAGATTTTCGGTGCGATCTATTTTTACTCGTTGTGGTTCTTTAGTAGGAATAAAACGTCCCATCGTTCTATTTGTAGGAATAAGATATTTTTTTGCTGCCTCATTTACTTGCTCAAGAGTTACGTTTTCAATTCGATCTCTGTAAATAAAAGAAAGTCTCCAGTCTCCGGCTCCAATAAATTCGCTCATATAGGTTCCCATAAAAGCCGAATTTCGACTCATTTGGTCTATTTGTTTTAAAATTGTAGCTTTTGCTCTATCCAGCTCTTCTTGTGTAATGGGCTTAAAATTATCTAACGTATTTTTAACTATTTTTTCTACCTCATCTGCATTTTTATCACTAGGTACATCAATGTTTATGTATAAGAATCCGGGTTCTTTGGTAAATGGTGCATATGACCAAAGCGAAGATGCTTTTTGTGTATCGATTAAATTTTTATACAAGCGTCCGGAGGGAGTGTCTGTAAGCACTTGCTCAACAATTGCCATTGAAGTAAAATCTTCATGCGAACCTGCAGGAATATGATATAGAGCAGAAACTATTTGCAAGTCTCCGGTTCGGCTTATGGTTACTCTTTTTTCTCCATCTTGGGGAGGCTCTTCGGTATAGGATTTAGGAAGCGGGTTATTTGGGTTTTTTAGTTTCCCGAATTTTTCTTCAATCAATTTTAATACTTCCTCTTTAATAAATTTTCCGGTCACCATTAAAACGGCATTATCGGGACGGTAAAATTTATGGTAAAAAGCTTTTAAATTTTCAATAGGAACACGCTCAATGTCAGACCGATTTCCAATCGTAGAGTTTCCGTAATTATGCCATAGGTAAGCGGCATCAATTACTTTTTGCATAAGTACTCCGGTTGGATCGTTTTCGCCACTTTCAAATTCATTTCTCACAACACTAAATTCACTATCTAAATCTTCTTTCGCTATAAATGAGTTTAACATTCTATCGGCTTCTAAGTCTAAAGCCCATTCGAGATTTTCGCTTGTAGCGTTAAATGTTTCAAAATAATTGGTGCGATCGTAATAGGTAGTACCATTGGGTCTTGCGCCATGGGTGGTTAACTCTTTTGGTATGTCTTTGTGGTTAGGAGTACCCTTAAAAACCATATGCTCTAATAGGTGAGCCATTCCTTTTTCACCATATCCTTCGTGTCTAGAACCTACTAAATAGGTGATGTTTACGGTAATGGTTTGTGCTGAATTGTCAGGGAAAAGTAAAACTTCAAGACCATTGGGTAGTTGATACTCGGTAATACCTTCTACTTGAGCGGTTTGTTTTAATTGTGCCCAAGAGGTTGTTACTAAAAATAAAAATAGTAAATAGGTAATGGAAGTTAATTTTTTTTTCATTGTAAGGTCATTTAATTGTGAATTTTTGTAGGTAATTTTTTTAAATTTATTTTCCTCCTTTTACTTGTAAATCTTCGACACATAGCGAATCTAATTGCGGAAGTACACTTCTCCCTTTTAGCATTTGAGCACTTCTGCTATTGCTTTCAAAATACATTAAACAGCCTTCAACTTTGCAGTGCTTGTTATGCGATATGTCTTCATGATATTGATGAATATCATCATCTTGAATATTTACGAGTCCAAAAATATGAGCAAATTCGTGATTTAGAGTTGTTGTCTCTAGGGTAGAAAGAATAATGCCTTGTGATGCACTAACTTCTACAAGTGTTTTTTGGTAAATTACCATTGAGGTATTTCTGTAGGCAGACCCCAAAGTTTTTAGTGTGTTTGTATCAGAACTGCTATTTCCGTTAGAGAAGAAAATATAGACAGCAATATTGTCACCAACAGTATACTCTGTTCGGTTTTGATTTTCAATCTCTTTTATTTCAGCAAGTGTGAAGGGAAATCCTGAAGGATCGGGTATGGTTCTTTCTATATACGTTATTCCATCTGGTTTATTAACACGTTCAGTTAAAAAATTTTTAAACGCATCGATACTCTCCTGCAGCGGTCTGTATGATTGTGTATAAACCAACTCAACAGTCATACTTTTATAGATGTCGTTTGATAATAAATCTTCGGCAGAAACGCCCAGTGCTTTTAAATTTTCGGCTTTACTATCATCAATTGCACTTTCGGTATCTTTTTTGCAAGAAGTAAAAACGAAACCAAATAAAATGAAGAATAAAAATATTGTATTGTTAATTCGCATTATAGTATCTTTGTTGTTCTACAAACTTAATTTTAAATTTTTGAAATGAAAAAAACATTCCTTCTTTTAACGTTCCTTTTAACATTTTGTTTTACCGGAAACGCACAAACAGACGATTTTAGTAAAACTATTGTTGAATACCTAAAAATAAATGGTACACCAGAGCAATACAGCCTTGCCTATGATAATATGTTTGATGTGTTAAAAAAACAGTTTAAAAATGCCAATGTACCCGAAAAAGTTTGGACAAAATTGCACAATGATGGAAAACAAAAAAGCATAAACGATATTTTAAACTTTTTAACCTTTGCTTATAAAAACCATTTTACAAAAGACGATATTGTAGCCTTAACCGAATTTTATAAAACCGATGCCGCAAAGCAAATGCTTACTGATGTTGCCGGATTAACACAAGAACAAAATGAAGAAATTGCTGCTTTTTTTACCGGAGAGGTAGGAAAGAAAACCCTAGACGTTAAAGATGCTCTGGCAAAAGACATTTCTGAAATATCCAGCCATTGGAGCCGTGATTTGTTTAAAGAAAAATTAAGCGCATTGGTAAAAATGGGATATAACAATAATTAGGTATATTTTAACCTAAACCAAATTAAATAGCGGAAACAAAATAACTGTGTATGTTAACAAAATTTGAGTACTTACCGGATGAATCTCGTATATGGATATATCAAGCCAATAGAAAATTAGCTGATGATGAAGTACGTTTCATTAAAGAAAAAACTGCTGTTTTTCTTGAAAATTGGACGGCGCACGGGCAAGATTTGGAAGCCGGATTTGAAATAAAATACAATCGGTTTATCATCATTGGACTCAATCAACAAAATGCTTCGGCTTCCGGATGCAGTATCGATGCTTCAGTAAAATTTATGCAATCGATAGAGAAAGAATTAGGAGTTGATTTACTCGACAAAATGAATGTTACTTTTTACAACGGTGAGTTTATAGCACATAAATCATTACTGGATTTTAAGAAAATGGCAAAAGCACGCTCGATATCTAAAGATACGGTAGTGTTTAACAATTTGGTTACCACAAAAGCCGAATACCTATCAAGTTGGGAAGTACCGGCTAAAGACAGTTGGCATAGCAGATTTATATCCTAGATGTATGTGATATGAAAAAAATAATAGCTCCCGCATTTTTTCTACTATTGTGTTTTACCATTTCGGCACAGCAAATTAATCCATTGCTTGTTAAAGATTACCAAGTACAAAAAAAATGGGTAGATAGTGTGTACGGTACACTTTCGTTACAAGAAAAAGTTGGGCAGTTGTTTATGGTCGATATTTACTCCAGCGATCCGAAAGAAAAAGTCGATAAAATAAAATCCTTGATTAAAAAATATTACATCGGAGGCATTATTTTTTCAAAAGGAGGACCCAAACAACAAGTAAAACGCAACAATGAGTTTCAATCTCTTAGTCGTGTGCCTTTAATAATGGCAATGGATGCCGAGTGGGGTTTGGCAATGCGATTAGATTCTACCTATGCGTTTCCTTATAATATGACACTTGGAGCTATTAAAGAAGACAGTATTGTTGAAAAAGTGGGTTTTAGAATAGGCGAGCAAGTTAAAAGAATGGGAATGGCAATTAATTTTGCTCCTGTAGTTGATATTAATACCAATCCTAAAAACCCGATTATAGGAAGCCGATCTTTTGGCGAAGATAAAGAAAATGTAACCCGTAAGTCGCTGGCTTTCCTTACCGGAATGCAACGTGCCGGAATTCTTGGAAACGCAAAACACTTTCCCGGGCACGGAGATACCAGTACAGATTCTCATAAAACATTACCTACCGTCTCTTTTTCTGAAAAACGAATAGACAGTGTCGAATTATACCCATACAAACAGCTAATTTCTCACGGGTTAAGCAGTGTAATGGTAGCACATCTTAATGTGCCTTCGCTAGAAGAGGAAGAAGGGCTGCCTTCTTCGGTTTCAAAAAAGATTGTTACCGGTTTGTTGAAACAAAAATTGGGTTTTAACGGGCTAATTTTTACCGATGCGCTAAGTATGAAAGGAGCTTCTAACTTTAAAGAACCCGGCGAGATAGATTTAGCAGCTTTTCTTGCAGGAAACGATATGTTGTTAATTCCCGAAAATGTACCAAAAGCACATAATCTTCTTGTAAATGCATATCGTGAAGGTGTAATTTCTGAAAAAAGATTGGCACATTCGGTAAAGAAAATTTTACAGGCAAAATACAAAGTAGGATTAAATAACTACAAACCTGTTTCCTCAAAAAATATAATCAAAGACCTAAACACACCGTTTGACGATGCTTTGTACGAAGAAGTTATCGCTAATGCAGTAACACTTATACAAAACAAAGAAGGTATTCTTCCTATTAAAAATTTAAAAGACACAAAAATTGCGTATGTTAATTTTGGAGATTCCAACGGAAAAGAATTTTTAAAAACCCTTCGGAAATACACACAGGTAAGTTGGATAAAAGGAAAAAACATAGCCGATTATTTAAAAAAATTAGAAAAATACGATTATGTAATTTTAGGCTTTCATAAACCGAATAATTCACCTTGGGAAAGCTACCGGTTTACTGAAAAAGAATTGGATTGGATTTCTCATATAGCACAACAAAACAAAGTTGTTCTGGATGTATTTGCAAAACCCTACGCTTTACTCGATATAAAAGATCTTTCTTCCATTGAAGCTATTATGGTGTCGTACCAAAATAGTAAAATAAGCCAGAGTATTTCCGCTCAAATTATTTTTGGAGCCAGACCGGCTAAAGGAGTATTGCCGGTTTCGATTGGCAAAACTTTTCCTGTAGGAACATCTCTTGAAACACAATCGTTAAAAAGGCTTCAATACGGTACTCCCGAAAGCGTAGGAGTAAGCTCTAAGGGTTTAAAATCAATAGATTCTCTCGCAAAAGTTGGGCTTTGGGGAAAAATGATGCCTGGTGCACAAATTCTGGTTGCCCGTAAGGGAAAGGTGATTTATCAAAGAAACTTCGGGTATTTTACTCCCAAACATAAGACAAGAGTAAAAGATAATACCATTTATGACTTGGCTTCACTAACCAAAATATTGGCTACCCTACCTATTATTATGCAACTTTATGATAGAGGTGTAATTACGATGGATACCACAGTAGGTGAGCTGCTTCCCGAGTTTAAAAACAGTAATAAGTCTAAGATAACCCTTAAAAAAATGCTTTCGCATTATGCGCGTTTTAAAGCCTGGATTCCGTATTATATTCATACGGTAGATAGCGTAACCAAGCAACCTTTAGAGAAGTATTATGCCAAAAAATACTCTAAAGAATTTAAATATAAAGTGGCTAAAGATTTATACATGCGAACAGATTATAAAGACAGCATTTATAAATTAATAAAAGAAAGCGAATTGCGCGAACGGGTTGGGTATAAATACAGCGATTTACCGTATTACTTGTTAAAAAAATACATCCAAGATTTTTACGGTACACCACTTGAGGAAGTAGTGCAACGAAGTATTTATAAAAGTTTAGGAGCCAATTATACGGGTTTTTTACCGCTGAAACGTTTTTCGATAAATCAAATTCCACCCACCGAAGACGACGACTACTTTAGGCAACAAACCGTACGAGGATATGTTCATGACCAAGGTGCTGCTATGTTGGGAGGAGTAAGCGGACACGCCGGACTTTTCAGTAATGCAAACGACGTAGCAAAAATTATGCAAATGTATCTTCAAAAGGGGTTTTACGGAGGAGTACGCTATTTTAAACCCGAAACGCTGGACGCATTTAACACCTGCTATTTTTGTGATAAAGATGTAAGGAGAGGCGTAGGTTTCGACAAACCACAACTGGGAGATGTAGGTCCCACGTGTGGATGTGTTTCTATGTTAAGTTTTGGTCATAGTGGTTTTACAGGAACATTTACATGGGCAGACCCCGAAAAAGAAGTGGTGTATGTCTTTTTATCGAATAGAACATATCCTACCGCAACAAATAGAAAAATTATTAAAAGTAATTTAAGAAGTAACATACAGCAAGCCATTTACGACGCTATCGATAGGTTTGAATATGAAAAATTAATGAAGTATAAAGTAAAACATTAAAATCAATAAACTCCTAAATGAAAATAGCTATCGTTTGTTATCCAACCTTTGGAGGAAGTGGTGTAGTTGCCACCGAATTAGGTATTGCATTAGCCGAAAAAGGGCATCAAGTACATTTTATAACGTACAAACAGCCGGTTAGATTAGAGCTGCTGCATAAGCATGTGCATTACCACGAAGTAGAAGTTCCCTCATACCCGCTATTTCATTATCAGCCCTACGAGTTAGCGCTATCAAGCAAGTTGGTAAATATGATTAAAAAATACGAAATAGAATTACTTCACGTACATTATGCCATACCCCATGCTTATGCCGGTTATATGGCAAAAAAAATATTAGCCGAAGAAGGTATTTTTATTCCTATGGTTACAACACTTCACGGAACCGATATTACTCTGGTAGGAAGTCATCCGTTTTATAAACCTGCAGTTACCTTTAGCATAAATAAAAGTGATATTGTA
>JALWYP010000070.1 GCA_026992695.1 Flavobacteriaceae bacterium | reverse complement strand
AGAAACTCACAACTGTTCGGTGTTAACCTTTGCAATTCCCGAAAATTTAAAAAACGAATATACATACCAACAAGGGCAATACCTTACTTTAAAAGCGAAAATAAACGACGAAGAAGTAGTGCGTTCCTATAGTTTATGTACCGCACCTTACGAAAACAATTGGAGCGTTGCCGTTAAAAAAATAGACGGCGGTAAATTTTCAACCTTTGCTAACGAAGTTTTGAAAGCGGGTGATACTCTTGAGGTAATGCCTCCCGATGGTAAGTTTTTTATAGAAATAAACCCTTTAAAATCAAATAACTATGTTGCTTTTGCTGCCGGTAGCGGAATTACACCGGTAATTTCCATCATCAAAACACATTTAAAAGAAGAGCCGCAAAGCACATTTCATTTATTTTATCTCAATAAAAACAGCCAATCGGTTATTTTTAAAAACGAATTAAACCAACTTGCAAAAGACTACAGTAATCGATTTAAAGTACACTTTTTTTATACACAAGAAGCCACCGAAAATAAACTTTATAACGGAAGATTTTCAGCAGAAAAAATACAGCAAATTCATTCTGAAATAATCGATTTTAAAACAGTAAATCATGCGTTTCTTTGCGGACCGCAAGAAATGATTTTTTTACTAAAAGACGAATTGCAAAAATTGGGAATAGACGATAAAAACATTCATTTCGAGTTGTTTGAAGCAACAAAACCTGAAAAAGAAACCAAAATTGAAGCTATAGACAATGCAGAGGTAACCATAATTATAGATGATGAAGAAATAACGTTTACCGTACCTAAAGGAAAAAATATTTTAGAAATTGCCGAAGAGCAAGATGCAGACGTACCCTTTTCGTGTAAAGGAGGGGTTTGTTGTACTTGCAAAGCAAAAGTAATTGAAGGAAGCGTTGAGATGAAAGTTAATTATGCACTTGATGAAATAGATTTAGCAAATAACTTAGTACTTACGTGTCAAGCTTTACCCACTTCAGAAAAAGTGGTAGTAGATTATGATGATGTGTATTAAATAATACTTAGTACAAAGTATTCTACTGTAAGGTTTTACTCGATTGGTAACCTTGTAGATATATAATAAAGACTGCATAAAGATTATGAAATCTTAATGATAAAAACCATAACTATGGAAAAAAACACAGAACGATTAGAGCGCGAATTTCAAGAAAAAATCGATAACGAAGTAAAAATCGAGCCCAAAGATTGGATGCCCGATGCGTATCGTAAAAACTTAATTCGTCAAATTTCGCAACACGCCCATTCCGAAGTCATCGGTATGCAACCAGAAGGAAACTGGATAACACGAGCTCCTAGCCTACGTGCAAAAAAAATATTGTTAGCAAAAATTCAAGATGAAGCAGGGCATGGTTTATACCTTTACAGTGCTGCCGAAACATTAGGCGTAAGTCGTGATACTTTTTTACAATGGTTGCACGAAGGCAAAGCAAAATATTCCAGTATTTTTAATTATCCAACCCTCAACTGGGCAGATATGGGAGCCGTAGGTTGGTTGGTTGATGGAGCTGCTATTGTGAATCAAGTTTCGCTTCAAAAAACATCGTATGGTCCTTACTCCAGAGCCATGGTTCGTATTTGTAAAGAAGAAAGTTTTCATCAACGTCAAGGGTACGAAATTATGACCAAAATGGCTCGCGGCACTAAAGAACAAAAACAAATGGCGCAAGATGCTCTCAACCGTATGTGGTGGCCCGCATTAATGATGTTTGGACCTCATGATAGTGATTCAGCTCATTCCTCGCAGTCATTAAAATGGAAAATAAAACGCGAAAGTAACGATTCACTTCGTCAACGATTCATCGATAAAACTATTCCACAAGCGGAGCTTATTGGTCTTACTGTTCCAGATCCCGATTTAGAACTCCAACCCAACGGAAGCTATAAAACCGGAGAGATTAATTGGGATGAATTTTGGAATGTAGTCAAAGGAAATGGTCCCTGTAACAAACAACGGTTAGCACACCACAAAAAAGCCCATGAGGAAGGACGCTGGGTTCGTGAAGCATGTTTGGCTTTTGCAGAGAATTAAAATAATAACGATTTAAAACATAAAATTATGAGTACAACAGACAATCAAGGACCTCTTTGGGAAGTGTTCACTCAAAAAAAAGCAGGACAACCTTTTAAACATTCAGGAAGTGTCCATGCTTATGATAAAACCCTTGCAATAGAAGCAGCTAGAGATTTGTTTACCCGTAGAAACGAAGGTACTGGACTTTGGGTGGTGAAATCTGAATATATCATTGATGTACAACCCGAAGATGCAGATAGTTTTTTTGAACCTGCTAATGACAAGATTTACCGTCATCCCACATTTTACGAAATGCCCGATGGTGTAAAAAATATGTAAACGGTCATTTATATCTGCTTTAGGTGGAGAAGAATCCCTAATAAACACAATATATATTTTTGTTTTCAAGAATAAAGGGATAAAA
>JALWYP010000069.1 GCA_026992695.1 Flavobacteriaceae bacterium | reverse complement strand
ATTTTTATCAAAAAAATAATATGAAGAAATTTAAAACAAGAAACAATACCAAAATTGATTGTGGAAAAAATATTTACAATAATTAAAATTATATATATTTTATCAAGCACAAATGATAAATAACTAGTATTATTTTAACACAACAATCTCTTAACACGATTTGTCTTACTTTTACACCATTATAAAATGAATTATGACAAGAAGAAAAAAGAAAAACAAAACATCTAAAAAGAAAAAAGGAAGTAATATTACCGAACACATTCTTTCTATTATCCAAAAAGAATACCCGAAACCCATAAATTACCGGCAAATAGCAGCTAAGTTAGGAGTAACCGATACAACCACTCGAAATTTAATAATAAAACGCTTAAAACAGTTAACCCAAAAAGGAAAATTACAAGAGGTAGAACGCGGTAAATACACACTAAAACACACACAAAATTATTATGTAGGAACTCTGGATATTGCAGGTCGCGGGCAAGGTTATGTATTAGTTGATGAACTGGAAGATGATATTTATATCGCACCAAAATATATTAACCATGCATTTCATGGAGATACCGTTCAGGTATATGTATTTAATAAAAAGAAAAACGGAAAACAAGAGGGTGAAATCCATAAAATAATAGAAAGAAAGAAAACTACATGGGTAGGAAGCATTCAAATACAAGATAAATTTGCTTTTGTAGATGTAGATGATTATAAGATGTACACCGATTTTTTTATTCCGAAAAAGAACATAGGAAAAGCAAAAAACGGCGATAAAGTTGTCGTAGAACTAGAAGATTGGCCTCAAAAATCAGAATCACCTTACGGAAAAGTCATTCAAGTTTTAGGAAAAGCCGGAGAACACAATACCGAAATACATTCTATACTTGCCCAATACGGATTACCTTACGATTTTCCTCCGGAAGTTGAAGCATATGCAAATAATTTAGACACTTCAATTAAAAAAGAAGAGATACAAAAACGCCGTGATATGCGTGATGTATTAACGTTTACCATTGACCCTAAAGATGCAAAAGATTTTGATGATGCACTCTCTTTTCAACAGTTAAAAGAAGGAATTTATGAAATAGGAATTCACATTGCCGATGTGTCACATTATGTTAAACCCGGAACCCTACTCGATGACGAAGCGTATAATCGAGCAACATCGGTTTATTTAGTAGACAGAGTCGTGCCGATGCTTCCCGAAATCCTTTCAAATAATGCCTGCTCTTTACGACCTAAAGAAGAAAAATATACCTTCTCGGCAATCTTTACTTTAAATAACAAAGCTGAAGTAATTAAAAAATGGTTCGGTCGCACCGTTACGTATAGCGATGCCCGTTTTGCATACGAAGAAGCGCAATATATTATTGAATCAAATAGCATTAAGAGTGATAACAAGGAAACAACTCGATTAGTAACTATTCCTCAAGAAATATCCATTACCGGAAAAAGTTATGAAGTACCTGTTCCGCTTTTCCAAGCAATTTTAAAATTGGATGAACTTGCTAAAATTTTACGACAAAACAGAATGCGAAAAGGAGCTATTTCATTTGATAAAGTAGAGGTTAAATTTAAATTGGATAAAGAAAATAATCCGGTAGGTGTTTATTTTAAAGAAAGTAAAGATGCCAATAAGTTAATTGAAGAATTTATGCTTCTCGCCAACCGGAGCGTAGCCGAATTTATAGGAAAACAAAAACCGGAAAAAACCTTTGTATATCGCGTTCACGATGAACCAGACGACGAAAAAATAGCTGCTCTCGAAACCTTAATTAGCAGATTTGGATATAAAATAAATAATAAAGATCATCGTACTCTCGCTACTTCCTTAAACAAACTCCTTTCCGATGTAAAAGGAAAAAAAGAACAAAACCTGATAGACAACCTAACGATTAGGAGTATGAGTAAAGCTGTTTATTCTACTTATAACATTGGTCACTACGGATTGGCTTTTGATTATTATACCCATTTTACGTCACCTATTCGCCGGTATCCCGATGTTATGGTACATCGACTTTTACAACATTACTTAAACAAAGGTAAAAGTGTAAATCAAGACGAATACGAAAACAAATGCAAGCATTCAAGCAATATGGAAAATCTTGCAACCCAAGCTGAACGGGATAGTATTAAGTATATGCAAGTAAAATATATGCAACAATTTAAAGATAAAGATTTTCTGGGCGTGATAACAGGAGTAACCGATTGGGGATTATACGTAGAGATTATTGAAAATAAATGCGAGGGAATGGTACGTATTCAAGAAATAAAAGACGATACCTATAAGATAGATAAAGAAAATTATCAAGTCATAGGGCAAACAACAAAAAACACCTATCAACTTGGAGATGAAGTTTATATACGTGTTAAAAACACCGATTTAATTAAAAAACAGCTCGATTTTATAATGCTGGGTCATAAAAATGAAATAGAAGTGTAACAATATTCTTATATCTTTCTCTTTATAGA
>JALWYP010000068.1 GCA_026992695.1 Flavobacteriaceae bacterium | reverse complement strand
GTAATGAGATGAAAGTTTTTTTTCTTCATATTGAGATTTAAAATAAAACAAAATAGTAAGTAAAGAAGCTACCAATAGTTTAAACCCCGAAGAATCATAAAACGCATATCCTGATAACATAAGGATAATTCCGGTATAAATAGGGTGTCTAATAAATTTATACAGCCCTGTTTTAACTAATGAAGCACTTGATTTAGGCGAGGGATAAGGAGATAAATTGGTGTTTAACTGAATAATCGCCATCGCCAATAGTATTCCTCCTAATATTGTCGTTATTGCACCAAGGGCTTTTAAACTATTTAACGAGTGAATAGAAAACATCCTTCTTGGGTATAAATAAACAGCAAATAATAAAAATTGAATACCAACAAATACGTAATCTTTATAGGTTTTTTTCATCAAAGTTCTGCTTACAAAAAAAGGTGGAAAGCCCACCTTTTTTTCAAATCATTGTCAATTCTAAAAATTATACCTCTTTCCCTTTCATCATTTTATTCCAGTATAAATAGGGTAGCATGTACTTTTTAAGTATCCATAGTCTCCAATGCTCTTTTGAAGAATCAAAAATCAACATTTTTTTAAGTTCTGGATCTGGAGTAAAATTATTATCATAATCAAACTCAGCCAACACCATTTTACCATAATCTGTTACTAACGGGCACGAAGAATATCCATTGTATTTTTTACTTCCCGGTTTATCGTTATTCATTAATGCATAGATTCCTGTTAACACTACAGGAACTTGTTTTCTAATAGCTGCACCTGTTTTTGCAGTAGGCAATGCAGCAACGTCTCCCAGTCCAAAAATATTGTTATATTTTTTATGCTGTAACGTGTAATGGTCAACATCTAACCATCCGTCTGCGTTGACCAAAGAAGATTCTTTTACAAATTTAGGTGCTACAGATGGAGGAGCTAAGTGTAACATATCATAATGTATTCCCACAAGCCCATTTTCTTCATCTACTTTAATATCTTTATGGTTGTATTCAGATTTATTGTCGCCTAAGGCATACCAAGCTATTTGGTTTTTTGAATCTATTTTTCTTAGTAAGTGCCCAAATCGTACATTAATATCTTTTCGGTCTATAACGTTCATTAATGTTTCTGCAATGGGTTTCACTCCAAAAATAACTCCTCCATTTGTTGCAAAAACCACATTGGTTTTATCTTTAAGTCCTCTTTTCTTAAAATAACTTTCGGCTAGGTACATTATTTTTTGTGGTGCACCTCCACATTTTATAGGAGTTGTGGGTTGCGTAAATAAAGCGGTTCCTCCCTTAAAGTTTTTTAGTACGTTCCATGTGTGTTTAGAATTGGTATAATTACTACAAACTACACCTTTGTCTATTGCTTCAGGTAATCCTTCTACTAAAGAAAAATCATATACCAATCCGGGAGAAACAACGAGATAGTCATACTTTATGTCTCCACTAGATTTTGTTGTAACAATATTATCTTCCGGTTTAAATCCGGTTGCATAATCTTTTATCCAAGTGGCTTTTTTCGGCATCACCGAAGACATTGGGCGTTCGGTTTTGTCAAAGTCATAGGTTCCCGCCCCTACCAACGTCCATGCCGGTTGATAATAATGCTTGTCTGAAGGTTCAATAACAGCTACCTTAAGGTTTGGGTCTTTTCTAAGCAATTGTGCAGCGGTCATGATACCTCCGGTACCACCTCCAATTACAACTACTTGGTAATGTGAATTTGTGCTCATTGTTGAGTTGTTTTGGTTAATAAAAAACTTGTTAAAGTTACGATAATTTCCCTATTAAAGTTGTAACATTTGTTACAAAATTAAACGCCTTTTAGAGCTTAAAAGGCGTTTAAAAAATATCTCAACAATTTGATTATTTATTAGCCCGCTAGAGCCTCTGCACCACCAACAATTTCAAGTATTTCATTAGTAATTGCAGCTTGTCGTGCTTTGTTGTATTGAAGCTTAAGAGCGTCTCTAAGTTCGGTGGCGTTATCAGTCGCTTTATGCATTGCTGTCATCCGAGCACCGTGTTCACTTGCAACAGAATCTCTAATGGCTTTAAAAAGTTGTGTTTTTAAACTCTTTGGAATAAGTTCTTCTACTATTTTTTCTTTTGAAGGTTCAAAAATGTAATCGGCTACAGTAGCAGATGCTTCTTGCTTTGGTGCGGTTGAAACAATTGGTAAAAATTGTTCGGTTGTCACAATTTGTGTTGCTGCATTTTTAAATTTATTATAAACAAGCACTATGTGGTCGTATTCACCTATAGCAAACAAATCCATTAATTTTTGAGCAATCTCGGCATTATTTTCAAAAGTAAGATCGTCATAAATACGATTATTGTTTTCAACAATGGTAAGGTCTTTACTTAAAATATCATTTGCTTTTTTTCCAATAGTAAAAAAATCGACTTGTTTATTGGAATAGGTTTCACCTGCAAGATTTTTACATTCTTTTACAATATTAGAATTAAATGCACCT
>JALWYP010000067.1 GCA_026992695.1 Flavobacteriaceae bacterium | reverse complement strand
AACTGAAGATTCTCCGGCATATTTAGCCGGAATAAAAAAAGGAGATGAAATTATTACCCTTAACGGAAAAAAAGTATATCACTTTAAATTAGCCGAATTAATTGAGATGTTTTCTTCGGTTGAAGGGAAAAAAATAATAATGACAATAAGGCGAGGAAATAAAACCTTTAAAAAGAAATTTTACTTAAAAGAGAGGATATAAAAAAAACCTTCCAATTAATAGAAGGTTTTTTAGAACTAGTCAATGCGGTAAAAATTAACGTGTTTTTTCAAGTACACTTTTGTCTGCAAGAACCTTACCTTTAATTTTTAAAGCTTTAATAGGCTCATCTGCATTTGAGTAAACAGTAATGGTTTTTCTAATAGGTCCCACACGCTTGGTGTCGTATTTTACTTTTATGACTCCTTTTTCACCGGGAGCAATAGGATCTTTTGGTTTTTCCGGCACGGTACATCCGCAACTTGATTTTACCTGTGTAACAATTAACGGCTCATTACCAACATTGGTGAAAACAAACTCGCGAACCCCATCACTACCTTTTAAAATTTCTCCATAATCTACCGTTTCCGTAACAAATTTAAACTTAGCTTGTGAAATGGCTTTTGGAGTAAAACCCACTAAGGCTAATACGGTTAAAATAATTAGTTTTTTCATAATTTTAATTTTTAATGGTTGCTAAATTAAGTAACTAAAAACAATCTGCAAAATAAGTTAGTCACTATTCACCATGTTATGAATATTAGTTACTTTTGCAAACTTAGTGTTCAAAAATTAGACCAAAATGGCTTTACCTGCAAAATATAATGCACAAACAACAGAAGAGAAGTGGTATAACTACTGGATGAATAACAACTATTTTCACAGCGAGATAGATGATAGGGAGCCTTATACCATAGTTATTCCGCCGCCAAACGTTACCGGAGTCCTTCATATGGGACATATGCTTAATAATACCATTCAAGATATTTTAATTCGTAGAGCCAGACTTTTAGGAAAAAATGCTTGTTGGGTTCCCGGTACAGACCATGCTTCTATTGCAACAGAAGCAAAAGTTGTTGCTAAGCTTAAAGCAGAAGGAATTAATAAAGAAGATCTCACACGCGAAGCGTTTTTAAAACACGCTTGGGAATGGACACATAAACACGGTGGAATTATTCTCGAACAACTTAAAAAATTAGGTGCTTCCTGCGATTGGCAACGAACCAAATTTACAATGGACCCCGAAATGTCGGCTTCTGTAATAAAAGTGTTTGTAGATTTATACAATAAAGGATTAATTTATAGAGGCTATCGAATGGTAAATTGGGATCCGCAAGCAAAAACAACCCTCTCTGATGAGGAAGTAATTTATAAAGAACAACAAGGAAATCTTTACTACATAAACTATAAAATCGCAGATAGCGACCAAACGTTAACTATCGCAACCACTCGTCCCGAAACCATCTTAGGAGATACCGCAATTTGCATTAACCCTAACGATGAGCGTTTTCATCATTTAAAAGGAAAACGAGCCATTGTACCCATTTGCAATCGCGAAATTCCTATTATTGAAGATGAATATGTAGATTTAGAATTTGGTACAGGTTGCTTAAAAGTAACACCTGCTCATGATGAAAATGACAAAATGTTGGGCGACAAGCACAATCTTGAAGTGATAGATATTTTTAATGACGATGCAACACTAAACAGTTTTGGTCTTCATTATGAAGGAAAAGATCGTTTTACGGTTCGAAAAGAAATTGTTGAAGAACTCAAACAAAACGGAGTTTTAGAAAAAATAGAATCTCATCTTAATAAAATAGGAACAAGCGAGCGTACAGGGGCTGTAATAGAACCTAAATTAAGCGACCAATGGTTTTTAAAGATGAAAGATTTGGCGCAGCCTGCGCTAGATGCCGTTTTAAATAAAGAAGTAAATTTGGTTCCTGAAAAATTTGTAAACACCTATAGACATTGGATGGAAAATGTGCGGGACTGGAACGTTTCGCGCCAACTTTGGTGGGGACAACAAATTCCTGCGTATTTCTATGGAGATGGAAAAGAAGATTTTGTAGTTGCCGAAACAATAGAGGAAGCATTAAAATTAGCACAAGAAAAAACCAACAATAAAAACCTAACAACGACCGATCTAAATCAAGACCCGGATGCTTTAGATACTTGGTTTTCATCTTGGTTGTGGCCCATTAGCGTTTTTAACGGAATACTAGAACCCGACAACCCGGAAATAAATTACTATTATCCTACTAACGATTTGGTTACTGCCCCCGAAATTCTCTTCTTTTGGGTAGCAAGAATGATAATTGCCGGTTACGAGTATCGAGGCGAGAAGCCTTTTACAAACGTATATTTAACTGGAATTGTACGAGATAAACAACGCCGGAAAATGAGCAAATCTTTGGGGAATTCTCCAGATCCCATAGAATTAATGAACAAGTACGGTGCAGATGGTGTGCGGGTAGGAATGTTAC
>JALWYP010000066.1 GCA_026992695.1 Flavobacteriaceae bacterium | reverse complement strand
GATCAACAAAATGCGATTGGGTAGGGTTAGACCAACAAAAGCAAGTTGTTTTTACAAGTACTACTTCGGGGCTAAATCCTTCGGTGTTGAATGATAATGAATTAGAGAAAGTTGTACGTTCTTTAAATAATTTACAGACGATTTCTGGACAAGTAACTAAAATTGATTTTTATGGTGCAGGATGCGGTAGTGCAACCTATAAAACCAGACTGAAAAAGGTGTTAAAAAATGTTTTTTTACGTGCAGATGTAAATGTAGAAGAAGATACTCTTGCTGCAGTTCGCTCGGTAACCACAAAACCTGCATTGGTTTGTATTTTGGGTACAGGTTCTAACAGTTGTTATTTTGACGGAAACAAAATACACCAACCCATCCCTTCGTTGGGATATATTTTAATGGATGAAGGAAGCGGAAATTACTTCGGAAAACAACTGTTACGCGACTATTTTTATAAATCGATGCCCGAAACCATATACAATGCTTTTAAAGAAAACTACAACCTTTTGCCCGATGTTGTGAAACAAAATCTTTACCAAAAACCCAATCCCAATGCGTATTTGGCTTCGTTTGCTTCTTTTGTTTTTTCGCAACCCGATGTAGATGGCTATTTTTATAATATGCTAACAAAAGGATTATCGCAATTTATTAAAAAGAGGGTTCTTTGTTTTCAAGAAGCTTCAGATGTTCCCATTCATTTTGTGGGTTCTATAGCCTACTTTTCAAAAGAAATACTAACAGAATGTCTAGAAAATTTTAACTTGCAGGTCGGAAAAATTATTCAAAAACCTATAGACGGATTGGTTTCCTATTATCAAGAACATCGTTTTTAATTAGTTACTTTATGTCATTTCCTTCAGTAAATCCTACAACCACAGAAGCTTGGAAAAAACTTCAACATCATTTTGAAGAAATAAAACACGAGCATATGGCAGATTTATTTGCTGAAAATTTAGACCGAGAAAGGCAATTTTCGGTTACATTAGAAGACGTTCAGTTAGATTATTCAAAGAATCGCATCACACAACAAACCAAAGATTTATTGCTTCAATTAGCCGAAGAATGTAAATTACAAGAAGCAATAGAAGCACAATTTTCGGGAGAAAAAATAAATAAGACCGAAGATAGAGCCGTGTTGCATACAAAGTTACGGGATTTTGGTGAGATGAAGTATTCGGTTAAAAAAGTGCTTCGGAAAATGAAACGCTTTTCGAACCATATTATCAAAGGAAAATGGACCGGTTTTTCCGGAAAAAAAATCACCGATGTTGTAAATATAGGAATTGGCGGAAGCGATTTGGGACCCAAAATGGTAACCAACGCATTGTCTTATTATAAAAATCATTTAAAAACCCATTACATCTCTAATGTAGATGGCGATTACCTACAGGAGATTTTAACTAAACTAAACCCAGAGACAACCGTGTTTATAATTGTTTCTAAAAGTTTTACTACCCAAGAAACAATGACCAATGTGAATACTGTGAGACAATGGTTTTTGCAAACAGCAACGCAACTGGATATTGAATGCCATTTTGTTGCAGTTACAGCTAATAAAAAAGAAGCTGAAGGCTTTGGTATTTATTCCGAAAATATTTTCCCGATGTGGGATTGGGTAGGAGGAAGATTTTCTTTGTGGAGTGCAGTGGGACTTTCTACTAGTTGTGCCATTGGTTATAAAAACTTTGAATCCTTACTTCAAGGTGCATACAAGATGGATACTCATTTTAAAAATGCACCATTTTCTGAAAACATACCGATTTTAATGGCATTACTTTCTATATGGTATACTAATTTTTTTGATTTTGAGACCGAAGCCGTTATTCCCTATTCGCAATACTTACACTATTTTGTAGATTACTTGCAACAAGCCTCGATGGAAAGCAACGGGAAAAGTACAGACCGCAACGAAAATCCAGTTACATACCAAACCGGAACCATAGTTTGGGGAAGCACCGGAACCAATGCCCAACACGCTTTTATGCAATTGTTGCATCAAGGAACAAAGATTGCTCCGGTAGATTTTATTGGTTTCAATCAACCACTTTTTGATAACAAACTACATCACAATCTATTAATGGCAAATTTTTATGCACAATCTACTGCCTTGATGAAAGGAACTTACAAAACCGATGTAACGAATAAGTATAATTTTTTTGCCGGCAACAAACCTTCAAACACCATTTTATTTAAACAACTTGCTCCTTACACATTAGGTATGCTAATCGCGATGTATGAGCACAAAATTTTTGTGCAAGGTGTTATCTGGAATATCTTTAGTTACGACCAATGGGGTGTGGAATTGGGTAAAAAAATGGCAAAAACTATTTTGCGTAAGTAATACCAATTAGTTACCATCAATCCTCTTATTATAAATAAGTTATATTTTTTTTGTGTTAGTCCAAATTTATAAATTAAGCCCCTATTTTTATAAATATAACGTATCCTCTTTACTTTTCAATAATCCTTTTCATC
>JALWYP010000065.1 GCA_026992695.1 Flavobacteriaceae bacterium | reverse complement strand
ACACCTTGTAACGCTTTAAGGTTGTTATCTTGAAGCGGAATAACCGCAACGCCGTCTTTAGATGAGAACGTACGTTCGCTAACGTCACAATCTAGCGCAACGGTATAGCCGTTTTGAAGCGCATTATCAATAGTCGTAATAAATTCGTCTAAAGGCACGTTGTAAAAACTTCCGTTGCTCCAATTGTCGGGTATATTTAAAATAAATTTTGAATAAAAGGGTTGGTGTGTGTAAGAGGTTATGGTAATATAGTCGTCCGGATTTATTTTAGTTTCTTTTAAAAACGCTTTTGGAGTATAGGTTTTACCGTTATAATTAAAGGTTTTTACTTCTTTACCTATATAAATGTCTAAAACAGCATCTACGACATTTCGCCATTTGTTACTTAATTTTCTGGCAGGATTTTTAATATATGCATCTAGCATTGCTTTAAGTACTGCAACCAATTCGGCATGATTATAGGCTTTTTCGTTACCAAACAATCCGCTGTAAGCTTCAATAGGAACCAATCCATATTCTTTTGTGGTGTTTAGAACGTCGTGCGCTAAACCGCCTTCGCTAAATTGTGCTTTTCCTTGGCGGAAGATATAATTTTGTGCTTTTTTAGGATACGTATTTCGTACCGTGTACATTTCAGATAAATTGATGCGTTTTCCGGTTAACCGAATAATTTCAGATTCTAAAAAAGAAGAAGTTGAAAAACTCCAACATGTTCCGGTATTTCCTTGACTAATAACCGGAGTGGTATCTATATCTATCACGGTGTTAAATTGGTAACGCTCTTGTGCTGTGCTAATTATCGAAAATAAAACAACAATCAAAAGAGAAAAGTAGTAACGCATGGTATGTTTTTTTAAATGAAGTATCAAAAATAAGGTGTTTTATTTAAACTCTTTTCTATATTTACGTTAAAATTTACAAGATGGAAAAACCTGTTTGGAAAACGGTAAAAGAATATACCGATATAACGTATAAAAAATGCAACGGAGTGGCTCGTATTGCCTTTAACCGTCCCGAAGTGCGGAATGCTTTTAGACCAAAAACCACCAGCGAATTATTAGATGCATTTCACGATGCGCAAGAAGACACATCAATTGGAGTGGTCTTACTATCTGCCGAAGGTCCATCTCCCAAAGACGGCGTGTATAGTTTTTGTAGCGGAGGCGATCAAAGAGCCAGAGGACATCAAGGATATGTGGGAGAGGATGGCTACCACAGATTAAATATTTTAGATGTTCAAAGGTTAATACGCTTTATGCCTAAAGCGGTTATTGCGGTTGTTCCCGGATGGGCTGTTGGAGGCGGACACAGTTTGCACGTGGTGTGCGATTTAACTCTTGCCAGTAAAGAACACGCTATTTTTAAACAAACCGATGCCGATGTAACCAGTTTCGACGGTGGTTACGGCAGTGCCTACCTTGCCAAAATGGTAGGACAAAAAAAGGCAAGAGAAATTTTCTTTTTAGGGCGAAATTATTCTGCCCAAGAAGCCTTTGAAATGGGAATGGTTAATGCTGTTATTCCGCACAAGGACTTAGAAGCAACTGCTTACCAATGGGCACAAGAAATTCTATCCAAATCGCCAACCTCTATTAAAATGCTAAAATTTGCTATGAACTTAACCGATGACGGAATGGTTGGGCAACAAGTTTTTGCCGGAGAAGCAACCCGTTTGGCTTATATGACAGACGAAGCCAAAGAAGGACGTGATGCTTTTCTTGAAAAACGAAAACCAAATTTTAAGAAAGAATGGTTGCCGTAAATTAATAGCAATACAGGAAAAACCCCTTTTTTTATTAAGATTTTTCTTTGACCTTTGTATAATAGTAAAAACTAACCTCCAAATAATTTCAAAATGGGAAAACCGGCAAAATGTATTTCAGAAACCGAAGCAAGAACACTTCAAAATAATTGGGTAAACACCAGAGAACCTGCTTTAACCAGAGAATTAGGTAGGCAGGATTGTAGAGAAGTTTTATTTTCTCTTGAAGAATTACAAGAATATTTAAACTATGTTAAAGATGAATCGGATAGGCAGGGGATAACCAACCCTGGTATTCGTGTTTATTTTGGAGCCTATGACAATAGTAACTCAAACAAGGCAACCGTTTTTTTAGCACCTACTAAAGCTATAACAGTTGGTTGTGATAATAATTATAAAATTGATGCTTTTAATAAAGGTAATACAGGGTGGCCTCCAAACAATTATTAATAAGTATAAGGAATGAGTATTGTTTATGAATTTATTTTTGTCTTTGAGTGGATTGCCTTTTTCTTTAGTTTGTATTATTATAAGTTAAAAAAAAATAGGTTTTCATTATACATCGCATTGTTTTTGGGATTAACCGTATTTGTTGAAACCCTAGGTCGATATCCCGTGTACTTAGATGATTTTGATTTTTTACATAAACTAAAAGATACGGGCTTTAAAAAAAATTTTTGGATGTATAATATTTACAACACAATTAGTAATATTTT
>JALWYP010000064.1 GCA_026992695.1 Flavobacteriaceae bacterium | reverse complement strand
TTACAGGATCGTCTGGGTCTAATTTTCGTAAGGATGCATCTAATTCTTGAAGGGCTTTTGCATCGTTTTGTTTTCGGGAAAGTAAGCCTAATTTTCTGGCTACATTACCACTATGCACATCCAAGGGACAGGATAAAATTGCCGGAGAAATAGTCTTCCATAACCCAAAATCTACTCCTGCACTGTCATTGCGAACCATCCAACGTAAAAACATATTTATTCGTTTTGCAGCCGATTTTTTTTCAGGATTGCTAATGTGCTTTTGAGTTCGATGAGGATACGGAATGCTAAAAAACACCTTTTTAAATTCACTAATTGCCGGTTGTAACGACGTTGAAGTCCGGTTGTTATAAAAAATTGATTGTAATCCTCCCCGGTTTTCGTAACTGTTTTTTAACGAACGAAAAAAGAAATCTAAATCGGTAGCATTAAAAGTGCGATGTACAAAACCATCTAATTTAGTTTTTTGACTAGGTGTGTAATTCATTACAAAATCGTAAGGCGAATTTCCGGTAATTTCGCAAAGTTTGTTTCCGCTATTTATGATGCTTTTCCGGTTTCCCCAAGCAATTGTTGCGGTGAGAAATCCTATTATTTCAATATCTTCTTTTAACGAAAATCGATGCGGAATTTGAATTGGATCGGTTTCAATAAATTTTGGCTGGTTGTATTGTTGTACTTTTTGGTCTAAAAATTCTTTTAATTCGGCTTCAGAAAAATTCATGCCAACGTTACGAAACAATTTTTCCGTCTTTCATTACAAGTTTTCTATCTGCCATTTCTGCCAACTGATTGTTATGTGTAACAATCACAAATGTTTGTTTAAATTCATCCCGCAACTTAAAAAATAAGCTATGAAGATTTTCGGCACTCTCGCTATCTAAATTTCCGCTTGGTTCATCGGCTAAAATAATTGCGGGATTGTTAATAAGTGCACGCGCCACAGCTACTCGTTGTTGCTCACCGCCCGAAAGTTCATTGGGTTTATGGGTTTGCCGATGTAAAACTCCTAAAAAATCTAAGAGTTCTTTGGCTTTTTGTATTGCTATAAATTTGGTAGTACCTTTTATAAATGCAGGAATACATACATTTTCAAGCGCTGTAAATTCGGGTAAAAGTTGATGAAACTGAAATATAAAACCAAGATTTTCATTCCGAAATTTTGCTTGCTCTTTATCTGAAAGATTTGCAATGTTTGTGTTATTTATCAGCAAGGAAGTATCTTCAGTAGCATCAAAGGTATCTAACGTGCCCAGTATTTGCAACAAGGTTGTTTTTCCTGCACCGGAAGCTCCCACAATAGAGATAATTTCACTTTCCTTAATTTGCAAGTCCACCCCTTTTAAAACGTGTAAGTTTCCGTAGTGTTTATGGATGTTTCTTGCTTTTATCATTTATTTAAAACAATTGCTGTTTAGTGGCAACTTTTTTTATTTCAGAAAAAAAACGAAGCTTTATTTATACTTCTCTATTTACGTCCCATGCTTCGAGATAATCGGCAACGGCTTTAACAAACTGACCGCCCAAAGCACCATTTACCACTCTATGATCATACGAATGGGATAAAAACATTTTATAACGAATACCTATAAAATCACCATCCGGAGTTTCAATAACCGCAGGCACTTTTCTAATGGCTCCAAGTGCTAAAATTCCAACTTGCGGCTGATTAATAATAGGTGTCCCCATAACGCTTCCAAACGTTCCTACATTTGTTACGGTATAAGTTCCGCCTTGTATTTCGTCTGGTTTTAATTGTCCGTTTCTTGCTCTAGAAGCCAAATCGTTTACGGCTTTGCTCATTCCTACCAAGTTAAGTTGGTCTGCGTTTTTAATTACCGGTACAATTAGGTTTCCATCAGCTAGGGCTGCTGCCATTCCCAGATTAATATTTTTATGTTTAATAATGGTATCGCCATCTACGGAGATATTCATCATAGGGTAATCTTTTAGAGCTTTTGCAACTGCCTCCATAAAAATAGGAGTAAAAGTAAGATTTTCGCCTTCTCGTTTTTTGTAAGCTTCTTTTACTTTTTTTCGCCAATTCCAGATATTTGTAACATCACATTCCACAAACGATTGCACGTGTGCAGAAGTTTGTACACTTTGTACCATATGGTGCGCAATGAGTTTACCCATTCGAGACATTTCAATAATTTCTGCATCACCATTTACTGAAACAGGTGTTTTTGAAACCGCTTTTTTAACAGTAGAAGCCGTTTCATTTTTTGTTTCGTTAGTAACAGATTGGGTAGGTTTGTTATTTCTGTTTTTAAGATATTGCAGGATGTCGTTTTTGGTAACTCTTCCGTCTTTTCCTGTACCCGAAATGGTATCTAATTCGGTTTGGGTTACGCCTTCGGTTTTGGCAATATTTTTTACCAAAGGAGAATAAAATCTACCGGAAGAACTTGTAACAGGAGCAACGGTTTCTTTAATTTCGTTAACTTGTTTTTCAATTTTAGTGGCGATTTCTACAAC
>JALWYP010000063.1 GCA_026992695.1 Flavobacteriaceae bacterium | reverse complement strand
ATAATAAATTATTAAAAAAAGAGAAGCAAAGATAACTGAAAAAGCCAACCAATCGGGCATATTGCTGTAACGGGTAAAAAAGCCTTCAATAAAACCGGCAATAATAAAAAACGGGATGGTACTTACCACAATTTTTAATCCGTCTTTGGCTCCTTTCATAAAGGAGACTCGTCTGGAATAGGTTTTAGGGAACAAAATACTGTTTCCCATAACCAATCCTGCACAACCGGCGATAACAATTACCGAAATTTCTATGGTACCGTGTAGCCAAACGCTTTTTGAGGCTTCATAAAGAAGACCTTTGTTGTAAAAAAAGGTCATAAAAGCACCCAACATCACTCCGTTAGAGAAAAGTATGTAACCCGTTCCAATAGATGTGATTACTCCAAAAGCATAGGCTAAAAAGGCAACCCTAATATTGTTTATTGTGATACCGAGGAATGTACCTATTTGACTTCCGCTTTTATAAATGGCTGTAGGATCACCTTTTTCAATGTTGTTAAGCGTTTCGTTAACATACGCATCTCCTAAAATTAACCGAACAAAAGAATCATCGTTTAAAGCTGAAATAACACCAATGGAGGAGGCAACAATAAAAATTAAAAAAGCATAAAGGAGTGTTTTATGGTATTGTTTAAAAAAAAGTGGAAACTCATATTTCCAAAACGAAACGACTCTGTTTTTATCTTCTCTTTTGTTGGCGTAAATTTTTTGATGCGCTTGTGAAGCCAACGAATTAAGGTAAAGCAACGTTTTACTCTCCGGGTAATAGGTGCGCGCATACGCCAAATCGTTTGTGAGTTGTATATAGTAATCTGCCAACGTATCTGGGTTGGTTTTAAAATTTAATGCGATAGCTTTTTCAAAAGCTATCCATTTTTCCTTATTTTGCTTGACGAAAGCAGCTTCACGCATAAAAGATAATTAAACGATAAAGATAAACACTTGTTTGTAAATGGCAAATTTAAAAATAAACACCACACAAAATGTAAATTTAAACTATAGAATAGCTAGTATTGGCGAGCGTATTTTAGCTTTGCTTATCGATTTTTCAATTTTCTTTCTGTATTTCTATATTGTAAGTTTACTTACTTCTTTTTTTGATACGGTTTTTGAGGATAATTGGACGGTTTTCGGGTTACAGAATCTACTGCTACTTCCCGTTATGTTTTATTCCTTATACATGCACATTTTATTTAACGGAAGAACGGTTGGTAAAATGATTGTTAAGATAAAAGTAGTACGGGTAGATGGTAGTCCGGCTCATTGGTCTCATTATATGATTAGGTGGATGCTTCGATTAGTAGATTTATGGATTTTTGTAGGAGCTGTAGGGGTTCTCACAATTCTTTTTTCAGATAAAAAGCAACGCTTGGGTGATGCTGCAGCCGGAACGGTAGTAATAAGCACAAAGAATAAAGTAAAAATCACACACACTATTTTAGAAGAAATTGAAGAAAAATACGAGCCTGTATTCCTAAATGTTACCCAACTTACCGATAAAGATGTACGACTTATAAAAGAAACGTATCAAATAGCTCTTAGGTCTTCCGATTACAAAACACTAAACGCTTTACGAAAAAAAGTAGAAACCGTTTTGGATGTTAAAAGTGAGTTATACGACAAGCCGTTTATAAATACCGTGCTTAAGGATTATAATTATTTTACCCAAAATATGTAAGTAACCGGTTTATGTTTGGGTTTGTAAAAAAACCTAGTAGATACCAATTATTTAGCAGTTGTAATAAGTATTAATTAATTTAAATATTACTCTATTACTTCAACGGTAATATACACATTATATAGAGGCCAGTCGCCCTCATCTGCAGGTAGGTTGGCTATTTTTTCAACCACATTCATTCCTTTCGTTACCTTGCCAAAAATGGTATATCTTCCGTTAAGATGTTTGGTCTGACTTTTTTTGCCTAGAAAAATAAAAAATTCGTATGGCGAAGTCATATTATCAGGGTTTTTGCGGTATTCTTTAGCTCCCGAAACCGTTCCGTAGGAGTGTACTCTTCCGTTTCCTTTTTCGTAAGGAAGCCTGTATGCGTTGCCTAATTTTTTTCGTTTTTTAGGAACCGATGCATCGTCGGCATTTCCGGCTTGTATTATAAACCCTTTAACCACACGATGAAAATAGGTGTTATTAAAATATCCTTGTTTTACCAAATAAATAAAATTTGCTCTGTGTAACGGAGTGTCTTTAAAAAGTTGTAGGTCTATTTTGCCGTATTTTGTAGTAATTCGTACTTTGGTTTCGGGGTTGTCTTTCCCGTATTGCGTTAAAAATTCTGTTACATTTTTTTGAGTAATTACCGGATAGATAGTTTGTTTTTCCTGTTTTTTTATCTTCTTTTTTGTAGAAATACTATCTGTTATTTGTGTTTTTTTTTCTTCTTTAACCGCATCTTTTTTTGTATCTTGACATTGACAAAGTAGCCCCAAAACAAATAAAACCTGCACTAACACCAATGACCATTGCACCGCCAGGGCCAA
>JALWYP010000062.1 GCA_026992695.1 Flavobacteriaceae bacterium | reverse complement strand
CGACAATTGTTTTATGAGTATTCAAGAAGCGGTAGATTGTTATAAAAACAACTGTATGGAGAGACCTAATAAAATGAAATTTAAAGAGTATATAGAACAGGCAAACGATTAAGTAACAAATGTTACAAACTAATATATTGAGGTTTTATATATTTGGTTTTCAAATTAATAAATAGATAATAAAATTATAACCGTATGAAAATTGAACAATTATTTACAGGATGCTTAGCCGAAATGGCTTATTATATTGAGTCAAATGGAGAAGCAGCAATCGTAGATCCATTACGCGAAACAGACCCTTATTTAAAAATGGCTGAAGCAGACGGAGCGAAGATAAAATACATTTTCTTAACTCACTTCCATGCCGATTTTGTTTCAGGGCAAGTAGATTTAGCTAAGAAAACAGGAGCTAAAATTATTTTTGGACCCAATGCTTCAGCAGAATATGATATTTATGTAGGAAAAGATAATGAAGAATTTCCGTTAGGAAACATTAAAATTAAACTACTTCACACTCCAGGACATACCATGGAATCTTCCTCCTATTTAATTTATGACGAAGAAGGAAACACTCCGTATGTACTAACAGGAGATTGCCTGTTTATTGGCGATGTAGGAAGACCCGATTTAGCTGTAAAATCCGATTTAACTCAAGCCGATTTAGCAGGTCATTTATACGATTCTTTACGTAATAAAATTATGCCGTTACCTAACGATATTATTGTGTATCCAAACCACGGTGCAGGATCGGCTTGTGGTAAAAACATGAGTTCCGAAACTTTTGACACACTTGGTCATCAAAAAGAAACCAATTATGCATTGCGTGCAGATATGACCAAAGAAGAGTTTATTAAAGAGGTAACAACCGGTTTAAAAACGCCACCGCAATATTTCCCATTAAATGTAATGTTGAATAAATCGGGTGCAGAAAATACGTATGAAGAAATCGTTGAAAAAGGAACTACACCTTTAGATGCGGCTACTTTTAAAGATTTAAGCGAACAAAAAGACATTATGGTGATTGATACACGATCTAAAGAATCCTATTCTGAAACAGGAACAATTCCCGGTGCTTGGTGGATTGGTTTAGACGGTAGTTTTGCCCCTTGGGTAGGAGCACTTATTGTAGATGTTAATCAAAAAGTAATTTTTATTGTAGATGACGAAGCAAAAGCTCATGAAGCGGTTACCCGTTTCTCTAGAATTGGTTTTGATAATACTTTGGGATACCTTGCCGGAGGTGGCGTTACAGATTGGGTAGCACATGGTTTTTCTTTAGATAAAATTGGTTCTATTTCTGCAGCAGGATTTGAAAAGAAATTTAATGCCGGAGAAGTAGAAGAAGCCTTGGACGTAAGAAAAGAATCTGAATACTTGTCACAACATATTGAAGGATTTAAGAATTTCCCATTAGATTTCATAAAACAAAACTTTGCAGAGATTAATCCTAACAAAGAATATTATTTACATTGTGCAAGTGGGTATCGCTCTTTAATCGCAGCATCTATTTTTAAAGCCAACGGTGTAGAAAAAGTGATTGATATTAGAGGTGGATTTAACGATTTAATAGAAACCGATTTACCCAAAACAGATTATGTTTGCCCTACAACTTTGTTGTAAAATAAAACTAAATTTAAATAAATTAAAAACGGGGTATTTTTCCCCGTTTTTTTTGTAACCTACTGTAACTATTGTTACTGTGAAACATTACCAACACCCATATATTTGCAAAGTAAATTAATTAAACCCATGAAAGTAGAACAAATATATACCGGTTGCTTAGCACACGCTGCTTATTATATTGAGAGTAATGGAGTAGCAGCTGTTATAGATCCGCTTCGAGAGGTGCAACCTTATATTAATCGCGCAAAATTAGACGACGCAAAAATTAAATATATTTTTGAAACGCACTTTCACGCAGATTTTGTAAGTGGGCATTTAGACCTTCAGAAAAAAACAGGAGCAACTATTGTTTATGGACCAACTGCAAAACCCGGTTACGATGCTTATATCGCAAAAGACGACGAAATTTTTGAAGTAGGAGATTATAAAATTAAAGTAATACACACACCGGGACATACTATGGAGAGTACCACCTACCTACTCATAGATGAAAATGATAAAGAGCACGGAATTATTACCGGAGACACATTGTTTATTGGCGATGTAGGACGACCCGATTTAGCGCAAAAAGTAGTAGAAGATTTAACCCAAGAAAAATTAGCAGCCCATCTGTTCGATTCTCTTCGAAATAAAATCATGCCACTCAGTGACGATTTAATTGTATATCCTAATCATGGAGCAGGTTCTGCCTGTGGAAAAAACATGAGTAGCGAAACTACCGATACTTTAGGACATCAAAAACAAGTAAATTATGCCTTAAATAAAGATTTATCGAAAGAAGATTTTATTGAAGCTTTACTGGATGGACTTAAAGAACCACCCGGATATTTTCCATCTAATGTAATGATGAATATAAATGGGTATCAAAGTTATGAC
>JALWYP010000061.1 GCA_026992695.1 Flavobacteriaceae bacterium | reverse complement strand
TTTCTGAAAAATAGGCAACAATATCTCGGATAACATTATCATAATCTGTAAATTTTGTCATCGTTTGCGGTGTGCCTCGCATATGCATCATTATATAAGGCACTTGTAGTTTAGCAACAGTAGGAAACATTTTTTTATCTAAATCACCTCCCGAAATATCGTTAATCATCACGGCACCAACTTCAATACTTACTTTGGCAATAGCGCTTCTAAAAGTATCTACGGAAAGTAAAACTTCGGGGAATTCTTTTACAATCTGTTCAATGGCAGGAACAACCCTTGAGTGTTCTTCTTTTTCTGAAACAAAATCGGCTCCCGGACGAGAGCTATATCCGCCAATATCTAAAAAAGTTGCTCCTTCTTGAAGCATTTTTTCAACGTGTATTAGTAATTTTTTGTTAGATGAAAACCTGCTTCCTTCGTAAAACGAATCGGGTGTAAGGTTAAGTATTCCCATTACTTTAGGCGTACTTAAATCTATGAGATTTCCGGCGCAATTAAGGGTTCTTGGCATAAGACTTTGATTGTTCAAAAATTTAAGCGAAATTTACGCAAAATCTTACAACCCTTATGCAAGATACTTCACAACAATACGATGCCGTAATAAATAAATGTAGAACGCTGTTTATCAATAAGATGAAAGACTACGGAAGTGCTTGGCGCATCCTTCGGCTTCCGTCTTTAACCGATCAAATTTTTATTAAAGCGCAACGAATTAGAGGATTGCAGCAAAATAAAGAACAAAAAATTCAGGAAGGACAAGAAAGTGAGTTTATAGGAATTATAAACTACTCTGTTATGGCACTTATTCAGTTGGAAAAAGGTGTCACCGAACAACCCGATATGGATTTGGACGAAGCATTGAAACACTATGACGAAAAGGTAGCCCAAACCAAACAATTAATGCTCGATAAAAACCACGATTACGGTGAAGCCTGGCGCGATATGCGCGTGAGTTCCTTAACCGATTTAATTCTTCAAAAATTACTTAGAATCAAACAAATAGAAGATAATCAAGGAAAAACATTGGTTAGTGAAGGTATTGATGCCAATTACCAAGATATGATTAATTATTCGGTTTTTGCGCTCATTCATTTAACAGATAAATAATACAATTACAAACTATAAACAAATGAAAATACTCGTAAACATTTCTCGAATAATCGTTGGTGCACTTTTTATATTTAGCGGTTTTGTAAAAATGGTCGATCCCATAGGATTTGGGTATAAACTGCAAGAGTATTTTGAACCCGATGTGTTAAACCTCGAATTTTTATCGCCTTACGCATTGATGATAGCCGTGTTTGTAGTAATTTTTGAGGTCATGCTAGGTGTTATGTTGCTTATTGGATATCTTAAAAAATTCACGCTTTGGAGTTCGTTGCTTATGATGCTTTTCTTTTTGCTTCTTACTTTTTATACCGCATATTTTCATAAAGTAACCGATTGCGGATGCTTTGGCGATGCCGTAAAACTTACACCTTGGGGAACATTTTGGAAAGATGTTGCGCTTATTGTTCTTATTCTTATTCTGTTTTTCGGGCAAAAATACATTAAACCCTTAACCTCGGTAAAAGGAATGCGAATTATTACCTTCGCTACCTTTGTTGCCGGTATGGTTTTGTCTTATTATGTTTTAATGCACCTGCCTATTATTGATTTTAGACCTTTTAAAATTGGTGCAAATATTAAAGAAGGAATGAGCATTCCGTCCGATGCACCCAAACCCGTTTACGAATACAAATGGAAATTTAAAGTAAACGGAAAAGAAAAAATAATAACCAACACCGGAGAATATCCCAAAGTGGACGGTGAATTTATAGGCACCGAAACCAAACTTATAGAAGAAGGTTACGAACCACCCATTCATGATTTTTCTATAGAACGCGATGGCGAAGATTTAACCGAAAAAATTTTAAACCAAGACCATGTTATTTTAGTAGTCGCTTATAATTTAGACAACGCTGAAAAAGAAGGGTTTTTAAACATTAAAAAAATAACAGATGAAGCCTTGCAAAAAGGGTATAAAGTGATTGGTCTTTCGGCAACAACCACACCCGAAGCAGATGCTTTGGCAACAGAATTTAAACTTAATTTTAAATTTTATTTCTGTGACGAAACCGCTTTAAAAACCATTATACGAAGCAATCCCGGAATTTTAGAATTAAATAAAGGTACGGTCATTCATAAATACCATTGGTACGATGCCTTAAAATTGCCTTTAAAAAAAGTGAATTAAGTTTTGGTGCGCTATGTTTTAAAAAAGTTAGGATATGCTTTGCTTACCTTATGGGGAGTGGTTACGGTAATTTTCTTTCTGTTTACCATTTTACCCGGCGATCCGGCAAAAATGATGCTGGGACAAAACGAAAATGCCGAGCAAGTAGCAATCGTAAAACACAAATACGGTTTCGATAAGCCCGTATGGCAACAATACCTCTATTACTTAAACGATTTGTCGCCGGTTTCTTTTCATAGCAATAACCCTTCCGATTATTCT
>JALWYP010000060.1 GCA_026992695.1 Flavobacteriaceae bacterium | reverse complement strand
TGATTTTTCTAAAACGGCATTGAAAAATTTTTTAACTCGTGTCCCTTCTTTTCCGAAAAACCACACCATTTTAGAAAATTTTTTTGACTTTAAAGGCTCTTTTGATTTAATTATAGAACAAACCTTTTTCTGTGCCTTAGACCCTAAACTCAGACCCAAATATGCCCAACAAATGCATCAACTACTCGTTGATAATGGAAAATTAGTGGGCGTACTTTTTTGTGTTGAATTAAATAATGACAAACCTCCCTTTGGCGGAAGTAAAGAGGAATACCTCCCCTATTTTGAACCCTACTTTCACATAAAAAAAATGGAGCCCGCTTATAATTCGATACCGCCTAGAAAAGATTCGGAATTATTTATTACTTTGGTAAAAAAATAAATCCGAAATGATTTCCGAAGCATTAGAAACTTATTTTCCATTTCTGGTTAAAAATCCCGAGCTAAAATCTGAATTGGAAACTATCTGTACCGTTCACAATTTTAAAGCCGGTACGGTAATTCTAAAACAGGGCGGATATATTAAAGTGATACCGCTTATGGTTTCGGGTTTGGCAAAGGTTTTTAAACAGGAAGAAGAAAATGGCAACGAAGTGTTGCTCTACTATATTAAATCCGGGGAAACCTGTGTAATGTCTATGATGACCTTGCTTAGAAATGATACCAGTAAAATTAGAGCCGTTATTGAAAAAGATTCTGAAATTGTTGTAATTCCGGCAAATAAAGCCATTGTTATTGCCAAGAAATATCCTGTATGGAATGATTTTATTTACCGGCTTTTTTATCAGAAATATGAAGAACTTGTAGAGGTAGTCGAAATTTTAACCTTTTCAAACAAAGACAAACGACTTTTAGAATACTTAAAAAAAGAAGCACAATTAAAAAACAGTAACATCCTACAAACTACTCACCAGCATATCGCCTACGATTTAGGTTCTTCACGCGAAGTAATTTCACGATTATTAAAAAAACTGGAGAATGAAGGTGTGGTAAAATTAAAACAAGGAGTAATTGAACTATTATAAAAAATATGAATAAAAAAATTTGTATAACAGGTGCCAGTAAAGGCATAGGTCTAGCCGAAGCTAACTTATTTGCCCCAACAAACGAGCTTTTTTTACACGCTACTTCATTAAATTCATTTAAAAACAAATCGTATCCTAATGCGCATTATTTTGGCTATGATTTCACACAATTGGAGAACATTGATGCTTTTGTAAAGGATATTCAACAACAAACAAATAGCCTGGATGTTTTAGTTAACAATGCCGGACTCATGTTTATTGAAAAATTTGCAGATTTTCCCGATAAAGATTTGCATACTCTCATCACATTAAACTTGCATGCACAACTTTTGGTTACCAAAAAATTAATTCCATTGTTGTTAAAAAGCAAAGATCCACAGATAGTTTTTATGTCGTCTATGTCTGCTAAAAACCGAATTGTAGGCGAAAGCGTATATGCCGCCGTAAAAGCGGGAATTATGCAATTTGCCCACGTTTTACGAAACGAATTAGCTGGAAAAATTCGTGTATCTACCATTTATTCTTGGGGCGTAAATACTTGGAATGACACAGAAAACGCTGCCATTTTAAAACCGGAAGATATTGCTGAAACACTGGACTTTATCATCTCAAGAGAACGCCCAATGTTAGTAGAATCTATCGAATTGGGACATGAAAACCATTGGAACGGAGCAACCGCTCCTTGGTCACCGAAGTAATTACTTTTTGTCCTTCTTAAACCCATAAAACAATTGTCCAAAAAATGTTTTAGGAAAAGTATCTTCATCCGGAAAGCCCAGCTCAATAGTGCCACTATCTTCAGGCACATAATTGGTTTTAAAAATATAATCCCAAATACTTAGGCTTATCCCAAAGTTAATACCGTAGTTTCTGCCTTCGGGAAGTGCTTTTACATGATGATACAAATGCATCACGGGGTTGTTAAAAATATATTTTAAGGGTCCCCAAGTAATTTTAATGTTACTATGATTTAAATGCCCGATAGCAATGGCGATAAAATGAACGACATAGGCTTGTTCGGGTTCAAAACCGCCTAATATCATCACACCAAATGTTTTTAAGGGTTTGTACAAGATGTTTTCCATCCAGTGATACCGTAAGTGAGCAGCAAACCCCATTTCTTTAACACTATGGTGTACCTTATGAAAACGCCATAAAAACTCATATCTATGCAGAAGCACATGAGTTATCCATTGCACAAAATCAATAATAATAAAAAAGATAAGTAATTGCAACCAAGTAGGAAATGAAGAAATATCGATAAGAGCAAAACTTTTTTGAGTGAGTCCAAATTCAGCAAAAAGAATTTCTAATACATTATAAAAACCACTTATAAAGATTGCAAAACGACTTAAAAAATACTCTCATCGTTCACAAGATAAAAATGCTGATTTGGTTACACGACTCACAGAAGTTTTTAACAATGGTGAGATTATTAAAGCAAACGCGACTGAAGATTATGAAATGAATCGTTTTAGTG
>JALWYP010000059.1 GCA_026992695.1 Flavobacteriaceae bacterium | reverse complement strand
TTTATTCATTTTCCTCTTTATCCCTTTTTATATTATAATTTTGTGGTACAAATGTAATTAATTGAAAATCATGTTTACGGGTATTATAGAAACTTTAGGAAAAGTTATTAAGTTAGAGAAAGATTCCGGTAATTTAAATATACATATTCAGAGTGCTCTTTCGCAACAACTAAAGGTTGACCAAAGTATTGCTCATAATGGCGTTTGCCTTACTGTTACAACTGTAAATAATGATAGTTATGCAGTAACCGCTATTAAGGAAACACTTGACAAAACAAACATGTCTAATTTAAAAATTGGCGATACTGTTAATTTAGAACGCGCAATGAAGTTGGGAGAACGATTAGACGGACATATTGTTCAGGGTCATGTGGACGAAGTTGGAGTTTGTACAAAAAAAATAAAAGAGGACGGAAGTCATGTTTTTACTTTTAAATTCAACTCCGCTTCTCCTAATATAACCATTGAAAAAGGATCAATAACAGTAAACGGAGTAAGTTTAACAGTAGTAAACTCTAAAGAGAAGGAGTTTAGCGTTGCCATTATACCCTACACTTTTGAGCATACAAACTTTAAAGAAATGCAAATAGGTGATGTGGTAAACTTGGAATTTGATGTTGTAGGAAAATACGTTCTTAAACTTGTGGGCGCTTACTCACAATCTTTCTTAAAAGCATAAAAACACCTAACAAAACACCTGCAATTAGCAAGAAGATTAAGTCTGTGTCTATGGGTAAAAAAGGACCTCGAGTTTGCCCAGGAGGGGGCGGGCTTACAGCTTGCGCAAGCATAGATGTACTACTTAAAAAAGATAGTACTAAGGTTAATATGGATACGATTTGGGGTCGCATAATACAATGGCTAAAGTAATAATTTTTTTTAAACTACAAACAAAAATAAAAATTATCCAAAACTTATTAACGAAAACATAGGTTAAATAGTATAAAAAATCTTATTCTTTTACTTCCTTGTAACAAAAAGTGGTCCCACATGGGCTCGAACCATGGACCCCCTGATTATGAGTCAGGTGCTCTAACCAGCTGAGCTATGGGACCGTTGACTTAAAACTACTATTTTATAGTCAGGGTGCAAATTTATAACTCTTTATAAAATCTACAAGATTTTTTTGTTATTCTTTTACATCTTGACACAATTCAACTAAAACACCGCCTGTTGATTTAGGGTGTAAAAAAACAACCCATTTATTGTCTGCCCCTCTTTTAGGTGTTTTATTTAAAACTTTAAACCCGTCTTTTTCCAGTCTTTGTGTTTCTTTGTTTATGTCTTTTACCGCATAGGCAATGTGATGAATTCCTTCTCCTTTTTTTTCAATAAACTTTGCAATGGGGCTATCCGGGCGTGTGGCTTCCAACAACTCTATCTTACTTTCTCCACAAATGTAAAATGAGGTTTTTACTCCTTCAGATTTTACTTCTTCTGTTTTATAATGTGAATAGCCTAATAGTTTTTCATATAGTAAGTTGGCTTCTTTTATGCTTTTTACGGCGATGCCTATATGTTCAATTTTTTGCATTTTATAAGATATTTAGTTTTCAAAAATAACAAATCTTTATTTGTAGTACTTTTGCATAATTAATTATAATCAAATTTATGTTAGAGAGTAACAGACAAAAAAAAATTGCGCGGGTTTTACAAAACGATTTAGCTGTTGTTTTGCAAAAATCACTTCGCGATGCCGGACATGCTAATATTTTGCTTTCGGTAACAAAAGTAAGTGTAACTACCGATTTATCGATAGCAAAAGTTTATGTAAGTATTTTCCCTATTGAAAATGCCCCAAACATTATTTCTGAATTAGGCTTAGTTAAATCAAAAATAAAACATCATGTAGCGCAGGTTGTTCGTCATCAACTTAGAAAAATGCCGGATTTGAAGTTTTATAATGACGATTCTTTAGAGTATATCGACCAAATTGATAAGGCTGTAAAAGGTGACGAAAACCCATTAAAAAATCCTGATTTACTTCAAAAAAGGAAAAAATTATAATCTGTGTCTTTTTCTCTCTACATTGCCAAAAAATATTTGTTTTCTAAAAGCAGTAACAATGCTATTAATATTATCACGCGTATAGCGGGAATTGGTGTCGTGGCGGGAGTTATGTCTTTATTTATTGTTCTTTCGGGCTTTTCAGGGCTAAAAGAATTTAGTCTTCAGTTTACAACTGTTTTTGATTCGGATTTAAAAGTAATTCCTAAAAAAGGGAAAACATTAACTATTTCAAAAAATATTGAAGAACGTTTACTTGCTCTTTCTCAAATTAATTCATTTTCTAAAACTATTGAAGAGCGTACTTTCCTCCAATACAAAGGAAAAAGCCATATTGCTTATGTAAAAGGTGTGGATAGTAACTTTGTAAATGTAATTCCGATAGACAGTATTTTGTTTTACGGAAAATGGTTTGATTCTTCTTTAGACGAAGTAGTTATTGGATTAGAAACATCTAGCAAATTGTCGTTAGGGATTCAAGACTATAGTGATTTGTTGCATTTGTTT
>JALWYP010000058.1 GCA_026992695.1 Flavobacteriaceae bacterium | reverse complement strand
CAGTATCCCATTATGAGACACGCTATGAATTTGGAAAGTGTTATTACCTATGAAGGCACACACGATATTCATTTGCTTATTACCGGATTCGATATTACCGGACTCAATGCTTTTAAATAAAGGATAAGTAATCTTAATAAACTAAAAAAACCTTTGACATTAGTTTTTGTCAAAGGTTTTTTTTAAAAATAAATTTGAATTGAATTTTAGAACCAAGGTTTTTTACCTACTTGATACGTTTGGTAGAACTCATCATCGCTTTTTGTAAGATAGATAATCCCTTCAATTAAGCCTACAATACCGGTTGCCATTAAAATAAATGCACCAACTCCTATACATAAGGTAACATACCCTATAACAGTTGCACCTGCTAATATCATACCTTCTTTATTGTATCCTAAATAAAATTTATGAACACCAAATGATCCTAATACAATAGCTAAAATTCCGGCTAGGACTTTTTTATTTTCGCCGCTGTTGGTTGCTTCGTTCCAACCTTCTTTTATTTCGTTAACCGTACTTTTTGCTTCTTCTTTAAGATTTTCTACGGTTTCTTTTGGGTCATTGTTGTTGTTTTCGTCACTCATGGTTGTAATAATTTTATATGTTGATTCTGTAAAATTAGTGAAAATTATAAAAATGCACTATCTATTGGTTCCCAAAGTTCAATTTTATTTCCTTCGGGGTCTATTATCCAAGCAAACTTACCATAATCAAACTCTTGCATTTCCCCTACTATGGTTACTCCTTCGGTTTTTAAAGCCTTGAGTAATGCTACTAAATTTTCTACTCTAAAGTTTATCATAAATTCTTTTTCACTAGGAGAAAAATAATTGGTGTCTTCTTTAAAAGGGCTCCATTGTGTAGAACATTTTTTTCCATTTTCATCTTTCCACCAAAAAGTACAACCGTATTCATCTACCGGTAAACCTAAATGTTGTTTGTACCACTGTTTGGTTGTTTCGGGATTTTTGGTTTTAAAAAAAAGACCTCCTATTCCGGTTACTCGTTTTTTCATGACTTGAAATTTTTAATGATTTTTGTTGCTATTACTTGTGCTAATTTTTGTTTACTTTCAACCGTCCATCCTGCAACGTGTGGTGTTAATAAAACATTATTAAATTGCAGTAATTCTGAAAATTCTTTGGGTAGTTTCGAAGAAAAAAGCGATTCAAACGAGCTTTTTTCGTATTCCATTACATCTAATCCGGCTCCTAAAATTTTTCCGTTTTTAAGGGCTTCTACCAGGTCTTTTGTTACTACACTTTTTCCTCTGGCGGTGTTAAATAACCAAAAGGGTTTTAAAAAAGCATCAATAAACGCCTTGTTTACCATTTTATGCGTAAGTGGTGTCCAAGGGGTGTGTAAACTTAGCACATCTGTTTGCGCATGCAACTCGCGTAACGATACTTGTTCTGCATTTTTGTCGCCTACATTTTCTTTTATATCATAGCAAATTACTTTCGTATCAAATCCTTGTAGTTTTTTAGCAAATGCTTTTCCCATATTACCGTAGCCTATTATTCCTACGGTTTTACCATCGAGTTCTATTCCTCTGTTATCTTCCCGTTTCCAAAGCCCTTGTCTAACTTCCATATCGGCTTTATTGAGTTTGTTAAACAAAGAAAGTATCATTCCCAATGTGTGTTCGCCTACGGCATTACGGTTTCCTTCGGGAGCAGAAATTAGGTAAATTCCTTTTTGTATTGCATAGTCTGTATCAATGCTTTCCAGCCCGGCACCTACACGAGCAATAAACTTAAGGTTTTTGGCTTTATTAATAAAGGATTTGTCGATTTTAAACCTGCTTCGAATCACAATGCCATCATACTTTGAAATGATTTTCTCAATAGCTGATTTTGAAGAAGTAAAATTTTCATCATTTAAAAACCCGGCTTCCGCTAATTGTTGAAGCATAATAGGATGGTTTTTATCGAGATGAAGGATTTTCATAAAAGAATATTTTTTATTCTAAGACTTACAATTACTCATTTTTTCTAAATCTTTTTTTATTATTTCCATATGATTTGTAAATCCTCTCACATCAATAAAACTCACGATACTATAATCTTTAGGATTAATTCCTATTTTATAATAAAGTGCGATTGCTATAGGATGAGGTCCTTTTCCTGTTATTATTCCTTCAATAAACGGAAACCCTATTAAAACATCTTCATTGTTTAAAACCGCTTCGGCAATTCTTTTAGCAGATACTAGTTTAAGACTGCCTTTTGTATAATATTGCTGAGGATTATCTATAATTTTATTATGTATAACAGCTTTTTGAATTAATAACTCTTTCCCATTAGATGCCGAACAATTTTTAATAGCTTCTTTTATGGCAAAATTTTTAAATTTGGTAACTTTATTATTTTCAATTATTGAGTTTATGTGCCTTTGAACCATGTTTATAGAAACAAGAATGTTTTCAGGGCTAAATATTCTATCTACATTTTTTTCTTCAAGTAGCTCATCTATATATTTTTCTTTTTTATCATTACTTTTTCCATATTCA
>JALWYP010000057.1 GCA_026992695.1 Flavobacteriaceae bacterium | reverse complement strand
AATTTATTTTATAAATTATTTGATTTTTTTTAATTTCAATAATCGAAGAAATCCGACATTATAATATGAATTTAATTAACCAATAAAAAATCGGCTTTTTTGATACCAATATGCCATTTCTTTATGCCGAAGTTTTCCTATTAACTTTATTTGTTTTTCCAGTTTGTTTAACGTTATAAAAGACGTTACGGTTTTTAGAAGACTTTTATTTTCAAAAATCATCGTTAAGGTAGCCAAAGGGTGTAAGGAAACAAACTTTTTAAAAGCTTTTAAAATCGTTATAGGGTCTTTGTTTTTATCCAATCTGCCTACCCATAAAAAACTCAGAGGTTCTTTTTTAATAGTTGGTTGGTACTTAAAATGTGTAGAACCTTCAACACATTCGGTTATTTTTTCAGAAGAACTTATTAACCCTTGTTTTAAATAGGGTGTAGCCATTTCTTTTGAAGTAAACAAATAATGGTTTACACTTTTATCTGCTATTTTAAATAACGTTCTTTTTATTCCTTTCGGAAGTTGATTTGCGTGGTCTTGAACAATTATTTTACACGAAGAATTTACAAATCGTTTTAATACAATAATTTGATGCGAATAACCCAGCCCTTGAATATAAATTACATCGGGGTTTAGTTTTCTTACCCTTTTAAACAAACGCCAAGGAATAAAAAAGGTATTATTTTTCTGTTTAAAATAAGTAAACTGAATCCCTTTTTTTGTAAAAGAGTAGTTTTTGCCTATAAAATCAAAAACGTTCACATTAAAAGTACCTTGGAGTAAGAATAAAAAATCAAAAGCATAAGCAAACTTTTTAAGTTTAAATTGAGCGTCTGTTACCTTCGGCATGGCATAAAAACTAATATAAGCCATTTTTGGTTTACTAATAGGTTCGTCGGATTTTGCCATCTCAATAAAGAATAATTTTAATGCCGTTAAATTTACATAAATTTACGCCGTGAACGATAAAAACAAAATTCTCATATTTAATCCGCGTAGTGCCAATGCAAAACACCGTATGCCCAATTCTATTTTGCAGATAGGTGCTTCAATTTACAAAAAACACGATTTTGTTTTTGTAGACGGCAACCTTGAAAACGACCCTTGGCAAAAAATAGCTTCTTATTTTAAAACAGGAGACTTTAAATATTTTTGTAGTACCGTCATGCCGGGACCGCAGTTAAAACAAGCCATTCCGTTTACTAAAAAAATAAAAGAAGAATATCCAGATTGCATCACCATTTGGGGTGGTTATTTTGCCTCTAATCAATATAAAGCCTGTATTACTTCTGGGTTTGTAGATTATATTATTGATGGTCCCGGAGATGTAGCTTTTCCGAAACTGATAGATTGTTTAGAAAACAAAAATCTCATAATTGAAAACAGGAAAGCATCAACAGATTCCAACCTTCGTCGGAATGACAATCTTTTATTTGAAGCAGAACTACTAAAAATAAAAAACCTCATCTTTCTAAATTCAAAAGGAGAAATTATAAAAACACCCAAAGAAAAATTATTAGATCAAGATGCACTTCCGTCCTTACCTTATGAGCATCTCAATACATTCTATCCTTTAAAAAATTATTTACACAAAACTTTTCTTGGCAAAAACACTTTTAGCTATCATTCCAGTATGGGTTGCCCCTTTACTTGTTCGTTTTGTGCCGTAGTACCCATTTATGATGGTCGATGGAAAGCAAAAACGGCACAAACAGTATATAAAGATGTAACTTATTTTAAAGAAAAATACCACATTGAAGCCATCGAGTTTCATGATAATAATTTTTTTACATCTCGAAAACGTGTACTCGAATTTTCTGAACTCATAAAAAACGACAATATTTCATGGTGGGGAGAAGGCAGAATAGACACCATCAACAAATACAGTGATGAAGACCTACAATTCATGAAAAAAGCAGGTTGTAAAATGATATTTCTAGGAGCTGAAACCGGTAACGATGAGGTGCTGAAACAAATGAACAAAGGAGGTACACAAACAGGCAGTATGATTAAGCAATTTGTAAAACGCTTGCAACCCATTGGGATCATCCCCGAACTTTCATTTGTCTTGGGGATGCCTGCCAAAACACCCCAAAAAGTGATGCAACAAATTAACGAAGACATTGCTTTTATCAAACAAATAAAAGAAATTAACCCTGATTCCGAAATCATTATTTATCTCTACAGTCCCGTTGCAACCGAAGGGTCTGAATTATACGAACAAATACAAAAAGCAGGGTTTAGTTTTCCGAAGCATTTAGAAGATTGGCTGAATCCTGCTTGGGAAAATTTTGATTTACGAAAAAATCCGCTTACCCCTTGGTTAACGCCTAAAATGGTAGATAAAATTATGAATTTTGAAACCGTACTCAACGGGTATTACCCCACAGCAACCGATTTTAGAATAAAAGGATTTAAGAGGAGCTTGTTACAGGGAATTTCTAAGATACGATACAAAACAGGTTTTTACAAATACCCTTATGAAATAAAGCTATTACATAAAATATGGAAATATCGCCAGCC
>JALWYP010000056.1 GCA_026992695.1 Flavobacteriaceae bacterium | reverse complement strand
ATATAGATATGATTAAAAAAGTGTACAAAAACATGCCTGCTCGCGTAAATAAAGCTCGCAAGTTAGTAGGTCGCCCTCTTACACTTTCCGAAAAAATATTATATTCACATCTTTGGGAAGGAATGCCTAGCAAAGCATTTCAACGAGGAAAAGATTATGTAGATTTTGCACCCGACAGAGTTGCTTGCCAAGATGCTACAGCTCAAATGGCGTTGTTACAATTTATGCAAGCCGGAAAAGAGAAAGTTGCGGTGCCTACAACCGTACATTGCGATCATCTTATTCAAGCCAAAATGGGTGCTGACAAAGATTTACAAACCGCATTGAACAACAGTAACGAAGTGTTTAACTTTTTAGAATCGGTATCAAATAAATACGGAATCGGGTTTTGGAAACCCGGAGCCGGTATTATACATCAAGTCGTATTAGAAAACTATGCTTTCCCCGGAGGAATGATGATAGGAACCGACTCACACACCGTAAATGCAGGAGGGTTAGGGATGGTAGCCATAGGAGTAGGTGGAGCCGATGCGGTAGATGTTATGGCAGGAATGCCTTGGGAGTTAAAATTCCCTAAACTTATTGGTGTAAAACTCATCGGAAAAGCTTCGGGATGGACTGCTCCTAAAGATGTTATTTTAAAAGTTGCAGGAATTGTTTCGGCAAAAGGAGGAACCGGTTATATCGTAGAATATTTTGGAGAAGGCGCACGTTCCTTGTCTTGTACCGGAAAAGGTACCATCTGTAATATGGGAGCCGAAATTGGAGCTACTACTTCTAATTTTGGATACGACGATGCTATGGAACGTTACTTAAGAGCAACCGACCGAAGTGATATAGCAGACGAAGCAAACAAAATAAAAGAATACCTAACAGGTGATAAAGAAGTTTACCAAAACCCCGAGCAGTACTTTGACCAAGTAATTGAGATAAATTTATCGGAATTAAAACCACACTTGAATGGTCCCTTCTCGCCTGATATTGCAACTCCCGTTGGAGAAATGAACAAAAAAGCCAAAGAAAACGGTTGGCCTCTAAAAGTAGAATGGGGACTTATAGGTTCGTGTACCAATTCCAGTTATGAAGATTTATCACGTGCCGCATCCATCGCACAACAAGCACTAGATAAGGGTCTGTCAACTAAAGCAGATTTCGGAATTAACCCCGGCTCTGAACAGGTACGATATACCGCCGAAAGAGACGGAATTCTTCAAGTATTTGAAAAACTCAATGCTAAAATATTTACCAATGCTTGTGGTCCTTGTATCGGGCAATGGGACAGAGAAGGTGCAGACAAACAAGAAAAAAATACCATTGTACATTCGTTTAACCGGAACTTTGCCAAACGAGCGGACGGAAACCCAAATACCCACGCCTTTGTAGCCTCTCCCGAAATGGTTGCTGCGGTAGCAATTTCCGGAAGATTGGATTTTAACCCGATGACCGATAAACTTATTAATAAAAACGGAGAAGAAGTAATGTTAGACGAGCCCACCGGTTGGGAACTACCTCCAAAAGGTTTTGAAGTAAAAGAAAATGGCTTTGTTGCTCCCAAAGAAAACGGAAGTGATATTGAAATTGTAGTAGATTCAAACTCACAACGATTACAACTTTTAACTCCCTTTGATCCTATTGGCGAAACCATTAAAGGAGCTAGATTACTTATTAAAGCATTTGGAAAGTGTACAACAGACCATATATCAATGGCAGGTCCTTGGTTACGCTACAGAGGTCACTTAGATAACATATCTAACAATCTACTTATTGGTGCGGTTAATGCCTGCAATATGAAAACCAATTTTGTTAAAAACCAATTAACCGGAGAATATGATGCCGTACCCAATGTAGCTAGAGCTTATAAAGCCGCCGGAGTACCCAGTATAATTGTTGGAGATCATAATTACGGCGAAGGTTCTTCGCGCGAACATGCGGCTATGGAGCCCAGACATCTTGGTGTAGTTGCCGTAATTGTAAAATCGTTTGCGCGTATCCATGAAACTAACCTTAAAAAACAAGGAATGCTTGCGCTTACTTTTGCTAACGAAAGCGATTACGATCTTATTCAGGAAGACGACACCTTTGATTTTATCGACTTAACCGATTTTGCTCCGGCAAAACCGTTAACGATTCAAATAAGACATAAAGACGGAAGTGTAGATATGATAGATGTAAATCATTCGTATAACGAAAGCCAAATTGCTTGGTATCGCGAAGGATCTGCATTAAATCTTATTAAAAAAGAAAATGCTAAGTAAATTTCTACAAGGTTGTTTTTTAAATTATAAACAACCTTGTAGCTTATACTATTTTTATGAACTTCCTTAAAAAAAACTGGAGTAACGTTCTTTTTATTATTCTGTTAGTCGTTTTGCTACTACCGCAAACACGATTACCTGTAATGGCTTTTATTCAAAGAACTATCTCCTTTTCTCCTTCGCAAGTTGCACCGGAAGAGCGTATAACACTTACCGATTATCATTGGATTTTACGTACAGCAAACAACACACAAATTAATTT
>JALWYP010000055.1 GCA_026992695.1 Flavobacteriaceae bacterium | reverse complement strand
GGTTTTTTATAGGTTTAGGAATTACCGGAATGTACATTAAAAAAATTAATAGATTTTATAGCGATGTTAATAAAACAAAAGACACCTTTAAACAATACCAACAGTTATTGTTGTTAATTGAAAATCAAAAATTTACATCGCAACTACTAAAACAAAAACAACAAGAAATTAAAACCGAAACGCAAAAAGCGTCTCAGATTTTTCAAACCTTTTCAAAAGCACTAGATGCTTTTGACCAGCGCAACAATATGTTGGTAGGTGTTATTGCAAACGGCTTTGCTTTACGCGATTTACAGCTTTGCTACAAGCTAGAACAATGGATGGAAACCTACCAAAATAAAATAACTAATTGGTTTGAGGTAGTTTCTTTTTTTGATGCGCAAAACTCACTGGCAAATTTTCGGTTTAATCATCCGCACTATGTATTTCCTAAACTTATTGAAGGAAAAAGTATTATTGAATCTAATGCATTAGGGCATCCGCTACTAACTGAAGAAAAACGTATTACAAACGATTTTATAATTAACAACGAGCAATTTTTAATAATAACAGGAGCCAATATGGCGGGTAAAAGTACTTTTTTACGCACGGTCTCTTTAGCTATTATAATGGCAAACACAGGGCTTCCGGTTTGTGCAAAAACTTTTAATTATTATCCCATAAAACACATAACCAGTATGCGAACAAGCGATTCGTTAACCAACGATGAGTCGTACTTTTTTTCTGAATTAAAACGATTGCAATTTATTGTTAATGCTATTTCAAACAATCGCTATTTTGTGATTTTAGACGAAATATTAAAAGGAACCAACAGCAAAGACAAAGCTATAGGTTCTCGCAAGTTTGTTGAAAAATTGGTAGCATCAAATTCTACAGGAATTATCGCAACCCATGATTTAAGTCTTTGCAAAACCGCCGAAACACTTCCACAAGTAAAAAACTACTATTTTGATGCTCAAATTATCGACGATGAGTTGTATTTTGATTACTTGCTAAAAAACGGTATTTGTAAAAATATGAATGCCTCTTTTTTACTGACGAAGATGGGGATTGTGTGATTTTAACTCCCATACAAAAAAGGCAATAACTACCAAATACTCTACTGCTACCAGCCCCAAATTTTCAGAAAAACCGGTTATACCATAAGCCGAATAACTCAAAATTATCATAAAACTCCACACCACCGGAAATCGGTATCGAGTAAATACCGATAGTAGTAAAGGCGTAGCAACATACCAAGGATGTACCGTTGTAGAAAGTAAAAAATAAAATGAAACACCAAAAAGCATCGCTGTAATCATTGCTTTAAATTGTTTGTTGTTTCTAAAAAAAGTGAGAAGTACGATAAACAACAAAACAAGTACGGGCAATATTTTACCGGCTGTTGCAATCACATTCCAACCTATGGTTTGATAACCTATCCATCTAATTAGGTAGTACACACTTGCATTAAATTCAAAATTTTGAAACCAAAGCGCAATGGTTTTAGTGAAATTTAAAACAAACTCCGGCGAATAAAAAGGCATAAAAGTAACTGCAACGGTTACCAGTGTAATTGCATAAAACCCCAAGAGTTTTAAACTGTTTTTTTGTTTTAATTTAGATGAATAAAACCATTGAAAAACGAAAGGCAATAACAATAACGGCAGTAGTTTTACCGAAACAGACAAACCGAATAGAATTGCCGAAAACAACCATTTTCGATTGTAAAGTAAATACAACGACCAGACCAAAAAAAACAGCATTACCGATTCAAAATGAAGGTTTCCCGTCATTTCAATAATAACAAAAGGATTTAAAAAATACCAGAATATTTTTTCGGGTTTTTTCCCTAAATTCAGCAACAATTTTCTTCCAAAATAAAGAATTCCGATGTCTGAAAGAATTAGTATCAACCGCATAACCACCACACTTCCCAAAATACTTTTTCCGGAAAACAAAGCTGCAATTGCAAAGAAAAACTGATTAACAGGCGGATAATTACTGTAATGGCTTCCGTTTAACGCACCCATTCCTTGATACAAATCTTGTGCTTCAAAAAGGGTAATGGGCAAAAAAGAAGAAGCGTCTTTTACAAATGCTTCGGGTGTAAACAAATACGGGTTCACACCTTGAAAAACCAACCTTCCATCCCAAATAAAACGGTAAAAATCTTGCGATAACACAGGGATACTTCCCATAAAAACCAACCTGAAAAGAACACCTAATCCTGCTACTAACCAAAAGTGGTTTGCGCTCGTTTTAATAAGTTGATAGGTTACAAAAAATAAGAATGAATAACTCAGTAAAAGAAGTGTAAAATCGCTTCGTTCAATAAAATAGGCAATAAAAACATACAACCCAACACTTAACACGCTAAGAGAAATAAAAAGAGGATTGTTTTTTAAATTATGCATAATATGAAATGCTACCGTTTTCCGGAATTTAAAATCATTCCGTCTTAATTACGAAAGTAAGTCCTTTTTTGGGCTAATCTAAATTTTTATTTTTTCGAAAACAAATACAACACTCGATTGGTACCTTT
>JALWYP010000054.1 GCA_026992695.1 Flavobacteriaceae bacterium | reverse complement strand
GGTTTTTTTAATAAAGTATATGCCGTTGTAAAACAAATTCCAACCGGAAAAGTTACTTCCTACGGGGCTATTGCTGCTTATTTAGGTACACCAAAAAGCGCACGTATGGTAGGCTGGGCAATGAATGCCGCACACAACAACCCGGAAATACCGGCTCATAGAGTAGTAAACCGAAACGGGTTACTTACCGGAAAACACCACTTTCAAGGCACCAACTTAATGCAACAATTATTAGAAAACGAAGGCATTAAAGTGGTTGATAATCAAATTCAAAACTTTGATGCCGTTTTTTGGAATCCGAAGACAAAGTAAAATAATTTTTGTAATTTACACGGAAAACCAATCCTCCCAAATAAATGAAAAACAATTGTTTATTATTATTTTTAGCAATTCTCTTTCCATTTACTTCATTTTCTCAACAGTACTTTTTTAAAAATTATGGGATAGATGCTGGGGTTAGTGCCGAAGTATTTGATGTTATACAGGCAAAAGACAAAACGTTATGGTTGGCAACCTATTTTGGAGTAAGTAATTTTAACGGGACGGAATTTATTCATTACAATAAAAGTAACGGATTAAAAAATAATTTGGCTAAAACAGTTTTTGAGGACTCCAAAGGAAGAATTTGGGTAGGATTTTGGGCAGAAGGTGTAAACTATATAGAAAACGGCACCATTTTTAATCTTGAAGAGCCATTATTAAATCAACAATTAGCTGGTGTAATGCAGTTTTTAGAAACTAAAGACGGCACTATCTGGATGTTTGCAACAGCTTACATTTTTACCTACAAAGATGGAAAATTATCACAGATCTATAAAGCTAATTCTAAAGAGGGTTATGCTTTTCCAAGCAATGCTATGCAATCTAAAGACGGCACTATTTGGGTGGCAACCCTAGGACGAGGCATTGCTAAAATAAAACCTTCTCCTTTTAAAATAGAAATGATTAATGATAAAAATTCAACGATTAATAATATTTGTTATTCGCTCTATGAAGATAAAGACGGGTCTATTTGGATAGGTTCCTATGGAAGTATTTTTAATTATAAAAATAATACACTCACCGCACATAATCTTAAAGGAAAATCACACAGAAACAGAGTAAAGAGTATTGCTGAAGATAAAGAAGGAAATCTTTGGTTAGGTCTCTACGGAAACGGCTTTGCAGTCTACGACAAGAAAAATACTTTTACTGTAATTAATTCTAAAAACGGATTACCGGACGATTACACCTACAAACTCATAATAGATTCAGAAAATAATAAATGGATTGCATCGCAAAATAACGGGCTTACAAAATTTAGAGATTTTGCCTTTGTATATTATACCGAAAAAGATGGGTTGCCCAACAAACAAATAAATGATTTTGAAACAAACAAAGGCGACACACTTTTTATTGCAACTAAAAGAGGTATTGTAAATTTTTATAACGGAAAATTTTTTAACCCCCGACTAAAAGATGAATACGTTCACGCCATAGCTTTTGATGCTAAAAACAACCTATGGTGTAGCACCACAAAAAAATATGGCATTGTAAACCAACCGTTAAAAGATCACTTAAATAAAGAAATTTTTTATGACATTATTTTAAAAAAAGATAGCACACTTGTATTTGCAGGAGAATATTACATACAAGACATAAAAGACACCAGTATTAAAACAAATAAGGTTACCCTCCTAAAAGCTAGAGATTTGATGCTACTGGATGATAAGGTTATTATTGTATCATCACAAAACTTAAAAGAATACCACAATAACAAAGTAAAAATAATAGATGATTTACCCGAGTCTATAAACACGTTTTTAGAAATAACCCAACTTTCTAATACCGAATTTTTTGCAGGAACTTTAGATGCATTAATCTACGTAAAATTAATAGATACAACCTATACCTATAAATCATTCTCAAGAGATAGATTTCCCGGCATTAGAGGTTTTAATTCTATTTTAGTAGATGATAACACACTCTGGGTAGGATCATCATCTTCACTTTCTAAAATAGACATCAACTCTTTAATTAAAAAAGACTCTGTTGTTGTTGAATCCTACGGAAGAAATATTGGATTTATAAAAGGAGAATCTAGTAAAGCCATTACCAAAATAAACAACGCTATTTATTTAGGGACAAATAACGGCATGCTAAAATTTTCTCCTCTTAAATTTAATAAAAACAAACTTACTAGAGAAGATTATCGTAAGAAATTAGAAAATTTCTCATTAGATAGACAAATAGATATAGTTTTTTATTTTTCTCCATTTATTTTTGTTCCTGCTTCAGGAAATATCCATGCATCATTTTTTAATAATTCTTCTAGAACAAATTCAGGATATTTTGATGCTTTTTTCCAAAAAGACCTGTTCCCATTTTTGAGTTGAATGGATCCTTATTGACTTTACCTGGCAGACTCGGCCCTATGGGCTAAAAATTTTAAGGGATGAACCGCCGGGTTTCCCGGAGAGTAAAAAGTGTGAGAGGATAATGCTTTCTACCGCATTGGTAGAATAAATGTGCTTACGTACTTCCTGTGGATA
>JALWYP010000053.1 GCA_026992695.1 Flavobacteriaceae bacterium | reverse complement strand
CCCATTTGGTGATTTTTTCTTTTTTGATAAATTTATGGTTGCAGAAATATGTGAAGGTATTCATTTCAATTGGGATAAGGTCATGCAAGTAGTAAAAGAAATATATCGTCATTATGGTACTAACTTTAAAATTGCTTATATATCAAATCGGATAAACTCATACTCCATCGAGCCCGTTACTTGGATGAAGTTAAAAGAAAATGGGCACAATTTCATTATAGCAATTGCTGTTGTTTCCTATTCAGACTTAGCAATTAAAATGGCTGCTTTAGAGAAGGTATTTGCTAGTGCCAGTTTAAAAAGATGCACTAGTTTAGACGAAGCTATTAGATGGGTAAAAATGCTCAAAGAATTTAACTAATATTTTTTGAAACTTTATTTTCAATTTATACTATTAACTTTACTAACAAGTTTTCAAAATACAAAAACTTTAACTAGACTCACAAATGTTTCTCAATATCGCGATGAGTTTGGTTTTGATATAAGGTATGCATCTTCCAATAATTTTATAGGTGAACGTATGTACGACTGTCCTTTGTGTTTACTTCAACCTGAAGTTGCAGAGGCACTTAGAGATGCTAACGATTATTTTTGTTATTTAGGCTATCGCATTAAAATATTTGATTGTTACCGACCACTTTCGGTTCAAAAAAAAATGTGGGAAAAAGTTCCTCGTGCTACTTATGTAGCAAATCCATACAAAAAAGGATCTATTCATAACCGCGCTGCTGCAGTAGATATTACGTTAGAAACTTTAGATGGTTGCCCTGTTTATATGGGAACAGATTACGATTATTTTGGAAGAGAAGCACATATAGACTATTTCAATTTTCCTCAATATATTATTAATAACCGCAAGTTACTACAAGAGGGAATGAAAAAATTCGGATTTCAGACCATACGAACAGAATGGTGGCATTTTAGTTATAAAAAAAATTATAAATATCCTGTTCTAAACATTCCTTTTCCTTGCGAAGAATCTAACTAATATTTTATGATTGAGTATAGCGATTTCCTGCTATCTTTGTCAAAATTTTTTAGGTATGGATATTTCAATTAAAACTTTCAAAATAATAAGCGCTTTAGAAGCTATTTCGTTCTTACTATTACTTGGAGTGGCGATGCCACTTAAGTATATTTGGGGACAACCTCAGTTTGTACAAGTGGTGGGAATGTTACACGGATTATTATTTATTGCTTATATTTATGGAGCTTTTGCTATGTACTCAAAACTAAAATGGTCTAAAACTACTTTATTAATTGTTATTTTATGTTCGGTTTTACCATTTGGTCCCTTTTATGCAGATAAAAAATACTTGCCACAATAAATGATTGATTTTTTAAATAAATATGGTTTTTGGTTTCAGGAGTTTCTTCAAGAAAAAGGAATCAACCCGGATATTGCTTCTTTTTTAAATGTAATACTTAGCGTTGTAGTAGCGGGTTTCATTATTTTTGTGTTAGATTTTATTTTAAGAAAAATAATCGTTTCTGCTTTTATTCTTTTCAGCAATAAAACAAAATCAACTTTCGATGATTTTTTAGTTAAAAGTAATTTCCCGAAATATATTGCTCATTTTATTCCGGTTTCAATAGTTTGGAGTCTTACTCCTATTGTTTTTAAAGAATACCCCTTACTAGTGCTATTATTAACGCTGCTAATAGACATATACATCGTTATTCTTTTTATTTTAGTATTTAGAAGTATTCTACGAAGTACTGTTAATTACTTACGAAAAAAAGAACGGTATAAAGACAAACCTCTTGAAAGTTATTTGCAAGTATTAATGATTTTTGCTTGGGGCTTGGGTATCTTTTTTATTATTTACAAACTCACCGTTTACTCTATTGAAAGTTTTGCAACCTTAGGAGCCACCTCTGCGGTAATTATGCTTATTTTTAAAGATACCATTTTAGGATTTGTTGCAAGTATGCAAATTTCTATAAACGATATTGTGCGAATTGGTGATTGGATTACATTTAGCAAATATGGTGCAGATGGCTATGTAACCGAAATTAACTTAGCCACCGTTAAGGTGCAAAATTTTGACAATACTTTTACAACTATCCCGACGTATAGCTTAATTTCAGAATCTTTTCAAAACTGGAGAGGAATGCAGGAATCTGACGGAAGACGTATAAAGCGATCTTTATATATTAAACAAAATACTATTACATTACTTACAAAAGAGGATATTGAACGATTTAAAAAAATTGAATTAATTTCAGATTATTTAAATCATAGAGAAAAAGATAACGCAGAATTTAACACTTCAAAAAAGGTAGATACATCACTTCCTATCAACGGAAAAAACCAAACAAACTTGGGCGTTTTTAGAAAATATATTGATGCATACTTACAAACCAATCCGGCTATTAATAAGGACATGTTTTTAATGGTTCGGTACTTGCAACCTACTACAAAAGGAATTCCGGTAGAAATATTTTGTTTTAGTTTTGATAAGAAGTGGGAAAATTATGAACACATTCAAGCAGATATTCTAGACCATGTGGTTGCATCTGTAGGATATTTTGACCTTGAACTCTTTGAAC
>JALWYP010000052.1:1133-2556 GCA_026992695.1 Flavobacteriaceae bacterium | reverse complement strand
AAGTAAAGGCAACCTTGTAGGTTTGAAATTAGAATTTTATTAAAATAAAAATGAAGGCTTTACGATTGTTTCGATTTTGGACTGAGGATTGGAAATTTATGATTTTTTTACCTCACCGCCTCACCGCCTCACCGCCTCACGACTGCACACTGCCAACTGAACACTTCCAACTGAACACTGCCAACTGAATACTGCCAACTGAATACTAAATATTGCTCCTTATTATAATCTTTGTACTTTTGCGTAATCTATGACTAAGAAAATCATTTCATACCGAGACACCGGATATTTTTCTGAGTTAATCTGTGATTACATCGAACAGAATGATACGTTAAAACCTTTTTACGGTCGTTTTCCTTCGGTTGAAAATTTGATGCTTCAAGCTAACGAAAAATCGCTTTATTTTTCTGAAGAAAATCGAAGTATTTTAGTAGAAAGATTGCTTTTTCAGAATAAAAACACACCCCTTTCAGAAGCTACAATACTTAATATTAAATCGTTACGTAATAAGCAAACCTTTACGGTAACCACAGGGCATCAACTAAATCTGTTTACAGGTCCGCTGTATTTTTTGTACAAAATTATTTCGGTTATAAATTTAACCAAGCAACTTAAATCTGAAAACCCCAACTATCATTTCGTTCCGGTGTATTGGATGGCAACCGAAGATCACGATTTTGAAGAAATTAATTATTTTAACCTCTTTGATGAAAAAATTAAATGGGAACGTGAAGCCTCGGGAGCTGTGGGAGGGCTTTCTACAGAAGGAATGGATAAAGTATTTGAAAATTTTTCTTCTCTCATTGGGAATTCCGATACCGCCATATTGTTAAAAAATCTTTTTTCTGAAGCGTATTTAAAAAACAATACCTTAACCGAAGCAACCCGTTATCTTGCAAATGAGCTGTTTAAAAATGAGGGCTTGGTAATCATTGATGGAAACGATAGTGAACTAAAAAAACTATTTATACCCTTTGTTGAAAAAGAGTTGAAGCAAAACAATGCTTTTTCGGCTATTGCAAAAAGTAGTCAAAAACTCATTCAAGCCGGTTATCACGAGCAGGTGCATCCGCGTGCTATAAACTTGTTTTATCTTCAAAAAGGAATTCGGGAGCGAATTGTAAAAGAAAAAGAAGGCTTTAAAGTTCTTAATACCACGATTGTTTTTAGTGAAAAAGAAATACTAGCAGAGTTGCAAAAACACCCTGAGCGATTTTCGCCCAATGCTTTGCTTCGTCCGTTGTATCAAGAGGTTGTGTTACCCAACTTGGCGTATGTAGGTGGCGGTGGAGAGTTAGCGTATTGGTTTCAGTTAAAGGATTATTTTGGGGAAGTTGGTATCCCGTTTCCGGTGCTGATTTTACGAAATTCAGTTTTGCTTATTACTGAAAAACTTTCAAAAAAAATAGAAAGATTAGAAGTG
>JALWYP010000052.1:0-1123 GCA_026992695.1 Flavobacteriaceae bacterium | reverse complement strand
GTTGGTAAGTTATTTCTTTCGTCTGAAGAACTTTCGGCTTGGTTTATTAAAAAAATATCAGATATCCCAATTGACTTTTCAACTCAAAAACAACATTTAAAACAGCAATTTAAAGAATTATATGACTTGGCTGAAAAAACCGATAAATCTTTTCTGGGAGCGGTAGCAGCTCAAGAAAAGAAGCAACTTAACGGATTAAATAAATTGGAAAAACGATTGCTGAAAGCCCAAAAACAAAAATTGAAAGATCAATTAAATCGTTTGCTTGCAATACATCGTCAATTATTTCCCAACGGAAGTCTGCAAGAACGAAATAAAAATTTTAGTGAGTTCTATTTAGAAATGGGCAATGATTTAGTAAGTAACCTTATAACTACTATCGACCCGTTACTAATGGAGTTTATGATTTTGGAGTGTACAAATTAGAAATAAATTTCATTTATCCGTGTACAGTTTCTTTAGTGCCGAGATTTTTCATTATGTTAGCTTCAAATTTTAGTAATTCTTCCCATTTTTTATCTACTTCTATTCGATTACCGTATTTACGGGCAAACTTTAAAAACAAAGTATAATGTCCGGCTTCACTTTTCATTAAACTACCAAAGAAATTTGCTAATTCTTCATCCTGTAGATTTTCGCTAAGTATTTTAAAACGTTCGCAGCTTCGTGCTTCTATTAATGCAGCATAAAGCAATCTGTGTACTAATTGCGTGGTTCTGCTTCCTCCTTTCGGAAAAAATTTCACCAGTTGATTTACATAATGGTCTTTACGATCTCGTCCCAATACCCAACCTCGCTTTGTAATAAGTTTATGAACTTGCTTAAAATGATCCATTTCTTCTTGTGCTAATGGAGCCATTGCTTCTACCAAGTCGGTATATTCCGGAAAAGTTACAATAAGAGAAACTGCAGTTGCAGAAGCTTTTATTTCGCAAAAAGCGTGATCGGTGAGTATTTCTTCAATATTTTTTTCAACAATATCAACCCATCTGGGGTCGGTAGGAAGTTTTAAGCCAAGCATATTAATTGTTTTCTTGCAAAGATACTAACTAAACTATTGCAACAAACTATTTAAAAATAAAAATCCGCCTTGCAGCTAAAGCTACAAAACGGATTTTAAAAA
>JALWYP010000051.1 GCA_026992695.1 Flavobacteriaceae bacterium | reverse complement strand
CAAAGGAACAGTAAAATTCTTCAACGACACCAAAGGATTTGGATTTATCACAGAAGAAGGAGTAGAAAAAGATCATTTCGTACACATTTCAGGTCTAATCGATGAGATTAGAGAAGGAGACGAAGTAGAATTTGAACTCAAAGAAGGAAACAAAGGATTAAACGCAGTAAACGTAAGAGTACTCTAACATATATTGTAAATTTTTTGAAGTATAAAACTCATCCACTCGGATGAGTTTTTTTATACTTCTTTTTTTGTAATTTGCATCCTTTAATTCAACTAATAACTATGGGATTATTTGGCTCTGATGAGGACAACGATAAATTTGAGGTTATCGATTTTCAATTATACAGCAAAAAAGATTCGCTTCAATACGGAAAAAGAAGATATAGAAATGTGTATGAAGAAAGTGTGTTAACTTTTCTTTTTGCAGATTTGCTGCTTCAAAACAAAAAATTTAAAGAAGAAGATTGGGAAGCTACCTTTGAGTTTAAAGCCACTAATAAAAATACAAACAAAAAAGTTATTACTTTTAACGAAAAAGTTTCTGTATCTAAAAACAGTCCTACTGTTAATGTACGCTCCGGATATGGAAATGCCAATACCGGATTTTGGAAAGAAGGACATTATAAAATAGAAGCTATTTTTGAAAATAAAACCATTTCGGAAACAGCGTTTTATGTATTTAATCAAGGAGTAGTAACTCCTACCCTAAATCCGTATTTTAAAATTTACGGATTCAAATTATTTTTAAGTCCCGTAAAAGCCGAAACTGAAGAACAACGGTACAATCGTACTTTTTATAAAACCTTTAAAGAAGATGAACTTTTCTTCTTAGGTATAGAAGTTTTAATAGACCCTGTACAACAAAAAGGTTTGTATCCTACCCAATTAAGCGTTTATATAAATAATATAGACGGAACCCAAAAAGCCGCTTGGCGCAGTGTACCATTAGTTATTGAAGCCGATAAAGGAAACCGAATGCTAAGTCTGCATTGGGGAAATAATGACGGCAGTTTCTGGAAACAAGGCACCTATACTATCTACATTCACTTTATGGATGTATTAATTGGCGTTACCCAATTTAAAGTTGCCGAACACGCAATAGAATTTAAAGGACAAAATATGCTGGTTGAAGAAGTACCAACCGGAGGATATGCTCCCACTATTTCTTCAGGCGAAATTGCAGCACCAAAAAGCGACATTACTTTTAAAGAAGCTAAAAAAGAACTTTTTGAACTTATAGGACTCTCAAAAGTAAAAGAAGAAATTGAAGAATTGGCAACCTTTCTTCAGTTTATAAAAATTCGTAAAGAAAAAGGTATCGATGACAAGACCATTAACGGTACCAACCTAATTTTTACCGGAAATCCCGGTACCGGAAAAACCACAGTTGCAAAATTACTGGGTAAAATTTATAAAAGTTTAGGAATTCTTAGCTCCGGTCACCTCATTGAGGTAGGACGCGCCGAACTTATTGCCGAATTTATAGGGCAAACTGCTCCCAAAGTAAAAAAAGTAATACAAAAAGCCCGTGGCGGTGTACTCTTTATAGACGAAGCCTATTCGTTAGCCAGAAAAGGCGAAAGCGAAAAAGATTACGGCAAAGAAGCTATTGAGGTCTTGATGAAAGAAATGAGCGATGGAGCCGGAGATTTGGTTATTATTTTTGCCGGGTATCCCAACGAAATGAAAGATTTTATCGGCTCCAATCCCGGACTTAAATCCCGTGTTAGCCAAACCATTCATTTTGATGACTATACACCCAAAGAATTGTTTGATATCGGACTGTTTGCAGCTAAAAAGAAAAATGTTACCCTTACTCCCGAAGCACAAACATTTCTGCAAGACAAATTATACGAAGCCTACCGAACACGAGATGACGATTTCGGGAATGCCCGTTATGTTTTTGGAATTATTCAAGAAGCCAAAACCAACTTGGCAATGCGTGTTATGCAAAATTCAAACAACAAAGAAATTAACAAAAAGCAGCTTTCTACCATAACACTACCCGATTTAACTCCGCTTTTTAAAACCGACAATACCAATACAATCGATATCCCCATCGATGTTAAATTATTGGAAGAATCCTTAAACGAACTCAACGACTTAATCGGGTTATCTGAAATTAAAGAAGATATTTATGAAGTAATAAAACTGGTAAAATATTACCGGAAAATAGGCAAAGATTTTAGAAAAGATTTTTCACTACACATCGTATTTACAGGAAATCCAGGCACCGGAAAAACCACTATGGCACGTATTTTAGTAAAAATTTATAAAGCCTTGGGTGTTTTAGAAAGAGGACATTTGGTTGAAGTAGATAGAAATGACCTTGTTGCTTCTTACACCGGACAAACCGCCCCTAAAACCGATGCCGTTATAGACGAAGCGCTCGGTGGTATGCTGTTTATTGATGAAGCATATAGCCTGGTTTTACACAACGACAGTTTTGGTAACGAAGCCATTGAAACCCTCTTAAAACGAATGGAAGACGATAGAGGAAAATTTACTGTTGTAGCAGCCGGCTATACCAACGAAATGAAAAAGTTTTTA
>JALWYP010000050.1:8181-8635 GCA_026992695.1 Flavobacteriaceae bacterium | reverse complement strand
CCGTCATTCCGTCTTCCCTGTTCCGGCCGTAATTTCTTTTTAATTGATTTTGACACGTTTTGAAGGGAGCCTGATTATAAATAAATTACTACGTTTTTATTTCTTTTCCGTTGATGTACATAGGTATTTCTACTTTCTTGTTGTACAGCTCTTTATATGTACTGAGTAGTTCTTTTTGTTCCGAAGAACCCGGCGCATAACTTTTTACCGGTTCGTTTACTGCTATTGGAACTTCAAAAAATCCTTTTCCCATGATATTTTTAGTTTTAAATTTCTCAAATACAAAGATACAAATTATAGAATGTATTTTCTGTAACTAAAGTATCGAATTTTAACTTAGAAATAATTGTTTTAAAAATAGGAAAGAGGTATAACAAAACATGAAGATATGTTTTCATTTTGTAGGTATAATAAACAACATTACATTTGCTTGTTATGAATTTAAAAGAAACAA
>JALWYP010000050.1:0-8171 GCA_026992695.1 Flavobacteriaceae bacterium | reverse complement strand
ATATAAAACCTCAAAACTATGAGGATTATACGCCTGTTAATCAGGCGGTCTGGCGCTATGTGATGCGAAAAAACCTTGCATTTTTAAGCAAAGTAGCTCACGAGAGCTATGTAGAAGGGTTAAAGAAAACAGGAATTTCAGTCGACAGCATTCCGTCTATGTACGGGATGAACCGTATTTTGAAGGAAATAGGTTGGGCGGCGGTTGCCGTAGATGGTTTTATACCACCCAATGCGTTTATGGAATTTCAAGCCTACAAGGTTTTGGTAATTGCCGCTGATATTAGGCAACTCGAAAATATAGAATATACACCTGCTCCCGATATAATACATGAAGCAGCCGGACACGCACCTATTATTGCTAGTCCAGATTATGCAGAGTATTTACGTCGATTTGGTGAGATAGGAGCCAAAGCCATTACCGGTGCGCACGACCAAGAGTTGTATGAAGCCGTAAGAAAGCTTTCTATTTTAAAAGAAGCCGAAGGAATTTCTGAAAATGAAATACAAAAAGCCGAAAAAGAAGTCGCCCGATTGCAAAATAAAAAAGTAACACCGTCAGAAATGGCATTAATCCGGAATTTACATTGGTGGACGGTAGAATACGGCTTAGTTGGCTCGTTAGACAATCCGAAGATATACGGAGCCGGTCTGCTTTCTTCTATTGGCGAAAGCGAATGGTGTTTAAAACCCGAAGTAAAAAAAATACCGTATTCTATTCAAGCGGCGTATCAAGATTTTGATATTACTAAACCGCAACCGCAATTATACGTAACACCCGATTTTGCGTATTTACAAGAAGTGTTGGAAGAATTTGCCAATACTATGGCTCTGCGAAAAGGAGGTTGGCGAGGCTTACAAAAATTAATAGATTCTAAGCAAATAGGAACCATTGAGCTAAGTACGGGACTTCAAATTTCGGGTGTGTTTACCAAAATGATTAAAAACGAAGATAACGATGTAATCTTTTTTAAAACCGAAGGTTCTACCGCACTTTCGTATCGTGAAAAAGAAGTAATTGGTCATGGTGTGGAAACACACAAACACGGATTTAGCTCCCCGTTGGGAAAATTAAAAGGGATTAATCTTGCAATTGAAGATATGGGACCTCGCGATTTGCAAGCCTATAATTTTTACGATGGAAAACCCATTGCTTTTGAATTTGAAAGCGGTATTACAGTTGAAGGTTTAAACGTTACCGGAATACGAAACCTTAACGGAAAATTAATGCTTATACAGTTTACTAATTGTTGGGTAAAATACGGTGACGAGGTGCTGTTTTCTCCCGAAATGGGAAATTTTGATATGGCAGTAGGTAAAGAAATTATCTCGGCGTATGCCGGAGCAGCCGATTTTCGTTCGTTTCCTATTTTACAAAAGCCCAGTGAAGTAACGACCATAAAACCCCGAATTTCTCAAAAAGAAAATGAGTTAAACAAACTCTATGCTTCGGTTAAAAATTTTAGAGAACAAAACGAAACCGATTTTACGATGTTACTTTCTGTTTTTCGGCAAGTAAAAAAAGATTTTCCCGAAGATTGGTTGCTTCCGTTAGAAATTTATGAACTTACTAAAAACAACGAAGTACTAAAGCATCTCCAAAATTTACAAAAAGAAAAACCCAAAATTGCGCATTTAATTGAAAACGGATTGCAATTGTTGTAGTTGTTATAAATCGTATTTAATCACAAACATTACTATTCTGGGAAGCACAAAATATTGAGATGTACTGTTAAACTGCTCGTTAAAACTATCGTTATTAATAAATTTTGTATCTAAGATGTTTGTTGCTTGAATGCTAAATTCCCAAGGGCTTTCCCCTTTTTGGTAAAACAAGGTAGCATCTAAAAAAGCATAGGAGTTATCTACCGTTTTAGTCTTATTTGTATAGTTGTAATAATTATAATCTGCCGTAAATGTAAAGTTTTTCAAAAAAGAGTAATCTACATTAATAAACGGGCGGTGTGTGTAAAAGGTTTGTTTAAGTCCGCCATTATCATAATTATTAACACTTAAGCGGTAACCAACTTCAAAATTGGGTATGTTATTAAAATTACTCAAAATACTACTGCGATAACTTTGGGTAAAACTTTTGCTTTTCCGAACAATTGTATTAATGGTATTATATGCATTGTTGTAAGCTAAATTTGCATTGAGCTTAAACTGAATTTTTTTAACCCGTTTACTAAAGCCTACAAATCCCGAGAAAGTTTCGTCCGGAAAATTACTTTCTATGTTTGCAATTGTGCTTACTTGATTAATGGCTACAATTGCGGTTTGGTTTTTAAATCCATTTAATCTTTTTGAATAGCTTAAATTACCGTGAATGTTGGTGTAATTAAACATATTAAAACTAAAATATCGTAAATTATAAGTGTGTGAAAGCGAATTTTCTAAATTTCGGTTTCCTCTAAAAAGGCGGTTGTAGTTATTAAATACAAAGGCTTCGGCGTAGTTGTTTACATCGGTATATTGGGCAGTTACTTGGTAATTAAAACTTAGCGATTCACTTTTTTTGAGTTGTAATAAAACATCTAAATCCGGAAAAAGATTCCAGTTGTTTTGCGAAACAGAAGTTCCTAATTGCTCGTTTTTTAAACTATAATTATGCAATGAAACACCCGGAGTAAAAATAAACTTTCCGGTTTTTACTTTGTAATGCAAACCTAAAAACACATCGTTAAAACGAAATTTCACATCATTTTTTAACGGAAATATTTCTCCTTCAACAGGAGGAGATTCGGTAAAAGGAAGCGTTGTATTATCGTCTAAAATTTGAAAAATTTGCGAGTTAAATTTTTGATTGCTATAGGTGTTTCCCAAGGTGAGGTTTATATTACTTTTATTATTTATTACGTAGTAATAATCTACCGTAGCATCCAGTTTATTGGTTTTAATATTTTTGTCTTGATTGATGTTAAAAGCAGTTTGATTATTGTTTAAAGGAAGCACCCCTTGAAACGGAAATAATTGCGTAACAGCTTGATAAAACGGATCTTCGTCTTGAAAAAGGTGTTGCATTTGTACTGCAAAGATGTTTTTATCGTTTAAGGTATAATACACATTTATGTTTTGGTTTACAGAAACCGGATTGTTTTCTTTTGTTTCTAAAATGGTATTGGAGTTGTTGTTAAAAACCGAAAGGGTATTATCGTCCTCGGTTTGTTTCGAGGTTTTTAACAGGACATCATAATCCAATTGAAAATCGGCATTGGGTTTATATACACCGCTTAATTTTAGCATTCCTAATTTGCTTCGTAATTTGTTATTGCTGGTTTTATCTTCGGTAGTATTTGAAACAATATATTGTGTTAGCGTATTGGTAACCATATTGGTTTTATTATCTGAAAGAATTGCAAAACCGCTAAGGTCTAATGATTTTGAAGTTTGCCAGCTAAAGTTTCCGGCAAAGAATTTAGATTCTAATGCTTTGGCTCTGTTGTTTTGTGTAAGGGCAAAACCTAAATCGCTAGATCGAATTGAAAAGGAAGTACCGCGATTAAAATTTCTAAATCCACCGGTAAATTTAAAATAGTCGCGCCACGTAAACGGAACTTCGCCAACGTTGTTAAAATCGGTTATAAAGTTTAAGCTGTATTTTGGGTTGTAATAAAATAATTTAGGGTGTGCCAAATAGCGTCCTTGACCTTCAGAAAAACCTCCTCCGGCAGTAACTTCACCAAACCAAAAATTCTTTTTACCTTCTTTGAGTTTAATGTTAATGGCAATGTTATCTTGATCGTTTCCTAAGCCTCGCATTTGGTCAACTTCATTATAATTTCGTAATACCTGAACCTTATCTACCGCGTCTGCCGGAATGTTTTTAGTAGCGAGTTTTGAGTCGCCGTCAAAAAAATCTTTTCCTTCTACCATTACTTTGTTTACGGTTTTTCCTTCTACTTGAATTTCGCCCTCGTCATTAATTTCAACGCCGGGAAGTTTTTTCATTACATCGCCCAATTTTCGTTCGGTACCATCTGTAAAAGAATCGGCGTTGTAAACTATGGTATCGCCTTTTACGGTAACTGGCATTTCGTAAACAATCTCTACGCCTTCTAATTGGTCTGCTTTTGGGTTTAGGGTGAATGTTATATCGAGATTAGAGGTATTTGAAGATGTGTTAACCTCTTTTTCTACGGTTTCGTAGCCAAGAAAACTAGCTTTTAAAACAAAGGTTTTGTCTGCCGGTAAATGCAACCTGTAACGCCCTTCGTAGTTAGAAATAGCATACGACTCGATTGCACCCGACTCTTTATCTGTGGCAATTACATTAGCCATTTCTAAAGGTTTTCCGGTATCGTCGTTAATGGTTCCGTTAATTTCTACTTCTTGAGCAAAGATTGTTGTAGAAAGGATAAGAAAAAGTATATATGTGAGTTTGTTCATTGTTTGAGGTGGTGAGTCGTTTTTAGTTTTTAGTTGGCAGTCTTCATTCATGTGAATCGTGAATAGTGAGTCGTGAGTTTTACATTAGTTTTATTTTTTTTTAGTCTTAATTCATAATTCTACAATCATCAATTATCAATTTCCAATTATTTATCCTCCAAAGTGTCTTCCGCTACTTCTTCTGGTGTTTTTAAAATTTTCGCGCATTTCTTTTATTTTTTCTGCTATGATTTTATTGTATTCTTTACGGCTTACTTTTTTTCCTTTTGTAGGCGGTGTTATTTCTTCGGCTTCTTTTGGGTTTAAAACAATTTTATCGCAGAGTATGGTCGTGCGTTGTATGTTAAGTTCGAGGATAAGACCCGGCAAACCACTGTATTCTCCGGGACCATTTCCCACAGGTATTTGTGGTGTGTACCAAGCGGTTACTAAAATCTCTTTGGGGATTTCTATTTTGTCCAAAGGGTCGTTTTTCTTGGCAATAGAGTCATTTTCTTTTTTGTTTTCTTCTTTCTTTTTACGACGAAACATACTAAAATCTGTTGAATCTATTTTTTTTAATGCGGTAGCTTTAAAAGCAATGTATTGTCCTATTTGTTTCGATTCTTTTTCGAGCTTCCAATCCAGTTTGGGAATACTGTCTTCGATTAAAAATTGTTTGCCAAAAAACTCTCGTTCCTCGATTAATTGTTGGGTTTTAAGGTTTTTATATTGGTTTCCTGCAGCAAAGCTTCCCATCATCATGCCCATTCTACCTGACCCTTTTCCGGTTTCCAGTTTTTCTTCTTCTTTATAAATAGATTCGTTGTTATTAAAAGTAAGGATAAAGGTTTTTTCAAGATATTGTTTCATGCGTTGGGCAATCATTTTACGCATGTTTTCATCCATTTTTTCGCCACCTATTTTATCTACATCTACTGTTGTTTTACTTTGATAATAGGCTTTTCCGGTAATGTTTTGGGCTTGGGTTAAAAAAGAAAAGAGAATGCAGAATAAAAAAATAATTTTTTTCATGTGTTTGTTTTTATTGATTTTTAAAGGTCACATGGAACTTACCATAACTAAATTATCATTCGCTTTGGTATTTTAATAATAATTTAGTTATGGACGTTTCATAGGTCGTTTGTGTTTGTTTTAACAAAAGTACACCTAAGATTTGACTCTTTTTCTTAAAGAAAGTTTAAAACTTGTAAAATATATTCTTCCGATTAAGACTTTTTTTCAGGATTTAAGTAAAATAATGTACCTTGCCTCACCATGTTAAAACACTTGCTTATAGTATTAATTCCTGTTTTGTGTTGGGGTCAGCAACTCACATTTGTTGATTCTACGGCACTTAAAGCCGATGTTTTTGTAGGCAAAGATGCATATCGTAACACCTATTTTATCAAAGACAATGTTTTTTATAAACTAGAAGGCAACAAAGAGTTTACCTTTAACGATTATTCACTGGGAAAACTCACTCGAGCAGACATTATAAATCCGTTAAAAATTCTTTTGTTTTACCAAGAAACCAATACCGTTGTTTTTGTAGATAATACCTTGAACGAGATAGAACGTATAAACCTTAATGATTTGCCTGATACTGTTTTTGCATCAGGTGTTACCAATGCAGGAAATAATGTGATTTGGATTTATAACGAAATCACTCAACAATTATTAACCTATAATTACCGTATCAATCAGGTTGTTTCTACTACTTCGTATTTTAACGAAAATATCATTTACCAAACCAGCGATTTTAATTATTGTTATTTGCTTTTTACCGATAAATTAATTGTTGTAAACACGTACGGAAGTATTTTATTTAGCTTTCCCATTTCCGGATTTTCAAAAACCACCCATTTTAAAGAAAACCTAATAGGAGTAAAAAATAATGCATTGTTTTATATAACTCAAAACGACATTCACCCAATAAATTTACCATTACCCGAAATTACCATAAAAGACTTGCAACTTTTTGAAGAATTCCTGTATATTTATGACGGAAAAAATAGTTATACATTTATAATAAAACACCCTAACTAAATTACCTTATGCACATAGCCATTGCCGGAAATATTGGAGCAGGAAAAACCACATTAACCAGAATGTTAGCCAAGCATTATAAGTGGATTGCACAGTATGAAGATGTTGAAGACAATCCCTACCTTGATGATTTTTACAACCAAATGGAACGTTGGTCGTTTAATCTTCAGGTTTATTTTTTAAACAGTAGGTTTAGACAAATACTTGATATAAGAGAACAAAAAAAAACCGTTATTCAAGACAGAACCATTTATGAAGATGCTTTTATTTTTGCTCCTAACCTTCACGCAATGGGCTTAATGACCAATCGTGATTATAAAAACTATCGATCGCTTTTTGATTTAATGGAAAGCGTAACCCAACCACCCGATTTGCTTATTTACCTAAGAAGCTCTATTGAAAATTTAGTAAAACAAATTCATAAACGAGGACGCGAATACGAAAACTCCATAAGCATCGATTACCTAAGCCGTTTAAACGAACGCTACGAAGCGTGGATTCACAACTACGACAAAGGAAATTTATTGATTGTAGATGTAGATAACCTCGATTTTGTAGATAACCCCGAACATTTAGGCGATATTATTAACCGAATTGATGCTGAGATTAACGGGTTGTTTTAGTTTTTAGTAGGCAGTCTTCAGTAGGCAGTCTTCAGTGGACAGTATTCAGTTGGTGAGGGTATCTGGTGTGAGTTAAAAAATCATAATTCATCTATCACCATTTATAAATCCTCAATCCTCAATCACAAAGCTGTCTCTGTCGTTAAGAAAACCCAGTTTTTTTCTAAAATTAATAATGTGATTTTTTTCAAGTGTAACAACTGCTACTTCTTCTTTTTCAGAAAAAAATAACCGTTCGCCCAATACATCATAAACCGACGAATGTCCGGTATAAACAATACCGTTTTCATCTTTACCAACCCGATTTACGCCTACGGCGTAACACATATTTTCAATAGCTCGGGCTTTTAAAAGCGCATCCCAGGCACTGATTCTTCTTTCGGGCCAATTGGCAACAAATAGCAAAACATCATAATCGTTGGTGTTTCTAGCCCAAACCGGAAATCGTAAATCGTAACAAATTAACGGGCAAATCTTCCAACCTTTATAGTGTACAAGTAGTCGTTTTGTACCTTTTTTATACACTTTATCTTCTCCTGCGAGCGTAAATGTATGGCGTTTGTTGTAGGTTTTAAAACTTTGGTCGGGAAAAACAAAAAATAACCTGTTAAAATAATCTTCACCATCTTTTACAATAAAGCTTCCGGTGATGGCTGTTTGATACTTTTTGGCTATTTCCTGCATCCAATTTAAGGTTTTTCCATCTTTTTTTTTTTTTTTACTTTTGGGTTTCATTCAAAAACTTGTAGTAAACATTTCGGGTAAAATAATTACATCTGTTTTTTGATTTTCAGAAAAGAGAGCAACAATTTTTTTTGATAAAGCATGTCGGTTTGCTTCGGGATTTTCCCAAAGCAAATCTGCTTGCACCAAAGCTATGGTTAACGTATCTTGCATACCGTAAAATTATAGAAATTATCTAACATGAAACGCGTTACTTTTTTATTTGTATTATTTTTTAGTCTCACAATAGCTGCACAACAAGGTGGAATGTGGATTCCGTCGCTTCTTGAGGGAATGAACGAACAAGAAATGAAGCAACTGGGTAGTAATCTTACTGCCAAAGATATTTACGATGTTAATACTTCTTCTTTAAAAGATGCCATTGTTCATTTTAACGGAGGGTGTACAGCAG
>JALWYP010000049.1 GCA_026992695.1 Flavobacteriaceae bacterium | reverse complement strand
GTACTAAGGGGAATAATAATTTTAGAAGTTTCATATTATGTTTTGGTATAAAAGTTCTCTTAATATTTTAAAGGAATTCGTAAATGTTTAAAACGTTTTTTATTGTTTCTCTAGTTTTTTTAATCGTTCCTCCAAGGATTTTATAATTGATAACTTTTGTTTTAAAAGTTGGTTTTCAGCGGTTAAAACATCTATTTTTTCTTCTTGTTGTTGATTTTTTTCAGAAAGGGTTTCTAATCGTTTGTTTAATTCTTTAATGGCTTCTACAAAAACAGGATCGTAATCGCCATAAGCAGTTTGGTAATAACCTAAATTGTCTTTGCTTACCTTATTAGGAAAAACTTCCATGAGTTCTTGAGCAATAAAACCGTATTGAATATCGGTAGGTCTTTTAATTCCGGTTTTGTTATCATTCCATAAATAAGTAACTCCGCGCATCTTATTTATTTTGTTTAATGCTTCTTTTCCGCTAATACTAAGTATCTCTTTTTTTAAACGACGGTCGCTATTTGCTGCCCAAGAGCCGGCAGTACTTTTTGATGCTTGTCCATTCACTTCAAAAGCATTAGTAGTTGGGGTCCTTAAAATTCCTACTTTACCATCTCCTGTGGCTACTAAAATATTTCCTGTTACCGAGTTGTAAATATTAAAACGGCTATTAGTATTGGTGTTATCAGCTCTTCCGTATAATACCCAATTGTTGTTGGTTTCAGAAGTATTGGTAAATTTTATTCTGGCACCATCATTGGCTTGGTTTTCTTCTAGTTCTAAATGTGCTAGGGTACCGGTACTGTTTCGTTTTACTTCTAATGAGGCAGAAGGTGTGGTAGTACCAATACCCAATCTACCGGTATCGGTTAGCGTCATATAATTGGAACCTTCATGTCTAAAATCTAAATTTCCTGCACCCACATTATTAATATAGCCATTTGCTCCACCGTGACCTAACTCTACCTTATTCACTTCTGTAGCATCTGAAGCAGCAGAAATGATACCGGCAACTGCTAATTTTGTATCGGGTGTGGTAGTACCAATACCTACTCTTTGACTATCATCTAACGTTAACATAGGTGTCGCACTATTTACATACATATTAAGTGAGTTGTTGGTGTTGCTGTTATCGTAATTAATATCGGCATATTGTGAGGTATTACCTGAATCTCTGAAATGAATACCGCTTTCGTTTTCTGCGGTATTACTAATTTCAATACCTGCACTTGCACCTCTTACTTCTAAACCATCTGTACCATTAAGTCGAACTGCCCCATCTGTTGTGTTTATAATTCTACCTGCACCGGCACCTCCTTGGTCGTAAGCTTGGTCGAGGGTGTTACTAGTTACGATTGTATTTGCATTAACAAACGAAACAGTACCACTCCCGTCGGTTGCCATGACTTGGTTGGGTGTACCATCTGTAAGCGGCATATTATACGCATTATTAATATTCATTAAACCGTTTTTGTAGATGGTAAGCGCATTATTTCTTGTTCCTGGCACCCCATTTCCAATAACAAACAAACGGTCTGAAGCATCCCATGTTGTAGTGCTACTAGGGGTATAGTTTGTACTAAATGCCCCAAAGACAGTTTCTATATAAGAAGGTGCAGTCAAATTATTCCCTATTGCCACAGAAAAATCTCCCGAAGCAGTTGTATTTAAACCTCCTGAAATAGATATCTCTCCCGAAGCCGTCGTACCACTACCCGTTGCCAAAGATTGATCTCCGGAAGCTGTTGTACCGGTTCCCATTGCAACAGAATGTATTCCAGATGCTGTTGATGATTGCCCGGTTGCTAAAGACATACTACCTGAAGCGATAGTAGTATTACCAAAGGCAGCTGAATTTATTCCTTGTGCCTTGGTGTCGTAACCCATTGCAAGCGTATTACCACCTGATGCTGTTGATCTATCACCCATTGCAAATGAACTTATACCTGATGCTACCGTATTTTGTCCAAATGACGCAGCAGAATCACCTGATGCTGTTGTTAAATATCCCATTGCAAAAGAACGAACAGCAGATGCAATGGTGTTTGAACCAGCAGCAAAAGAATAGGTACCTATATTAGCATCATTCCAATGTGTGCTCGAAATATTTCCGGCTCTAAAAGCAGCTTTTCTAGGATTAAAAAACATTTTAGTTCCAGCACCAGAAGGAGCTACTGCACCAGATCCTTGAGTACCTGTTACAACAAAACCGTCTGTACCGTTTATGGTTACGGCACCGTTATCTGCTATAATAGTTCTTCCAGAACCAGCACCGCCTTCGTCATAGGCTTGGTCTAAGGTGTTTTGGGTATTTCCATCTTGTAAAGGTGCTAAATTAATGGTTTGACTTGTACCATTTTCAATACCAATAGTTAGGTTTGTACCCACAAGAGATGAACCTGTTATATTTTGGTCGTCTGTACCTGTTCCGTCTTGTAGCGAAGATAAGTCAACAGTTTGTGCTGCTATCCCATCGTTTTCTACTTCAAGAGTAAGCACGTTTGTGCCCGCATTAAAACTAAAGGTGTCTATGGTTTGGTCGTCTGTGCCTGTTCCGTCTTGTAACGAAGATAAGTCAACAGTTTGAGCTGCAATTCCATCATTTTCTACTTCAAGAGTAAGCACGTTGGTGCCCGTATTAAAACTAAAGGTGTCTATGGTTTGGTCGTCTGTACCTGTTCCGTCTTGTAAAGGTGCTAAGTTAATGGTTTGACTTGTACCATTTTCAATACCAATTGTTAGGTTTGTACCAACAAGTGATGAACCTGTTATATTTTGGTCGTCTGTACCTACAGTTGTTGGATCTACAAAACTAATTTGCCCTGCACCATCGGTAGCCATAATTTGATTGGCGGTACCATCTGCAAGCGGCATATTGTAAGCATCGTTAATGTTCATTAAACCGTTTTTGTAAATAGTTAGGGCGTTGCTTCGGTTTCCTGTATTTTCTCCGTCACCTACTACAAACAAGCGGTCATTAGCATTCCAATCGGTATTACTAACAGGTGTATAGTTGGTGTTGAAAACACCTATAGTAGTTTCTCCATAAGAAAGAGCTGTTGTATAATATCCCATAGCTGTAGAATAGTTACCGGATGCAGTTGTTTGATTTCCCATTGCAGTGGAACCAACTCCCGATGCCGTTGAATTCTTTCCCATTGCTGTGGAATAGGCTCCTGATGCGGTTGTTATCCTTCCAAAAGCAGTACTCGCTTCTCCTGATGCTTTGGTATTGCTTCCACCGGCAAATGAAAATTTACCAACATTAACATCATTCCAAACATTGTTATTAAAATCACCAAAATTACCTCGAACATCACCAGCCCTAAAAGCTCCTTTTTTTGGATTAAAAAACATACGTGTACCGGTGCCTGTTAGCGAAATCGAAGCACCAACATTAATTAATCCTGTTACTTGAATCCCGTCACCTCCATTTATATTTACAGCACCGTTATCTGCGGTAATGGTTCTTCCAGCACCGGCACCACCCTCGTCATAGGCTTGGTCTAGGGTGTTTTGGGTGTTGGTATCTGTAAATATGCTAGAAGGGTTTGTAAATAATAATTGTCCAGCTCCATTTGTTACCATTACTTGGTTGGCTGTACCATCTATGAGTGGCATATTGTATTCATCATTGATGTTCATTCTACCGTTTTTATAGATGGTTAGGGCGTTGCTTCGGCTACCATTACTAACTCCGTTACCTATTACAAATAAGCGGTCGTTAGCATTCCAAGCGGTATTACTAACAGGTGTATAATTGGTATTATAACCCCCTATGGCGGTTTCAGCATAAGAAGGTGCAACCAAATCTCTACCTATTGCTACAGAAACATTTCCTGAAGCTGTTGTATTTATACCTCCTGAAATAGAAAGGTCTCCTGAAGCCATAGTATTTTGACCTATTGCTGTGGAACTCTGACCAGAAGCAGTTGTTAGAGTTCCCATGGCTGTGGAACTAAATCCAGAAGCAGTTGTTAGAGTTCCCATGGCTGTGGAACTCTGACCAGAAGCAGTTGTTATTTTTCCAAAAGCAGTACTCGCTTCTCCTGATGCTTTGGTATTGATTCCACCGGCAAATGAAAATTTACCAACATTAACATCATTCCAAACATTGTTATTAAAATCACCAAAATTACCTCGAACATCACCAGCCCTAAAAGCTCCTTTTTTTGGATTAAAAAACATACGGGTACCGGTGCCTGTTAACGTAATTGCATCGCCAGAATTAATGATTCCGGTTACTTGAAACCCATCACCTCCATTTATATTTACTGCACCATTATCTGCGGTAATGGTTCTCCCAGCACCGGCACCACCTTCATCATAAGCTTGGTCTAGCGTGTTACCTGTTACGATTGTGTTTGCATTAACAAACGAAACATTGCCACTGCCATCGGTTGCCATAACTTGGTTTGCTGTACCGTCTGCAGCAGGCATCAAGTACCTGTTTGTAGCTGCGTTTCCAAGCGACATTCTACCTATAAAATAGCCTGCATAACCTGTTGGTTTACGTACATCTGAGTAAACTCCATAATGTGTGCCACCCGCACTTGTGGAAATTAGATTATAACTAGCGTATTTATTTCCAGATCCTGCTCCAGAAAGAATATTATACGACCCATAATGATATCCTGTTCCAGAACCTAATAAAGTATTATATGTACCCCAATGATTTCCTGTCCCGCTTCCGCTCATAAAATTATTTGATCCAACATGTGCTCCATTTCCTAAATTTGTAATAATTTGATTACTACCTACTTGAGTTCCTGTTCCTGGTCCTCCTAAATCATTATAGGAACCATAATGATTTCCATTACCTGAATTTGAAATATCCGTATAGTTTCCATAAACAGATCCACTTGTGTTTCCTGTAAGACGGTTGTAAATACCCCTTGATCCTGTACTTTGTATGTCTAAACTATAATCTGCTGTTGATTTACCAATGGCTACATTACCATAAGTATAAATATCATCATTAATATTATTTGGTGCTGTTGTGGTGCTTTCTTCGTACCAATCTGCATCATCTCCTTTTAAAACTTGTACCCATGCTGCTGGTCCTGCAGTATTATCCCAGTAATAAAACCCTGGTGGATTGCCTCCGGAAGTGGTGGTTAAATACACCATCATCCCTTGTTGGTCTGCTCCGGGATTGGTTACCGGAAAGGCATCAATACGTGGTATTAAAATACCATCGGTATTTGCCGGTGTAGCAGGATTGGAAGCGGTGATGTCTAAACTTGCTTTGGGGTTGGTGTTGTTGATGCCAACCTGTGCATATCCTGTGATACTTAAAAAAGTAATAACGAGTACAATAATTTGGTTTTTCATGATTTTTTTTTTTAATCTAAATAATAGGTCATAGCACAAAGTAGGTAAGTAGAATTTGTTAGACTTTGGGGTCGAGGGGGCAAAAAAAGGTTACGGTGCTAAATTATGTAGGTTAAATTAAAAAAACCTCTATGAATTCATAGATTTTTTGTAACCGATATTGGGTATAAATAACCAAGGTTAATGTACTTCTCTAGTTGATAGGTTAGGCTTTGTTTTCTTTAATTTTTAATTATCTAGACATTAGTTTTTTAAACAACAAAACTTTAGATACATTGCATATCGTGCTTTTAAGGCTTCTAATTTATTACCGGAATATTTTTTTTGTGCTACCAAAACACTATTTTTAGGAATTGCTTTTCCACCTTCCCCATTACTTATTTTGTCCTCTAAACGTTGCATAGCAACTGCTTTTTCTTTACTGTTAATTTTAGACTTAGTAGTGGGTTTGCTTTCTTCCCAAGGGTCTCTTACTTCTTGGCAAGCTTTGCTATCGTCGTCTGGTTCACAGCCTAATAATTTACCTACGCTAATAAATCCGTTTGTGAAATTTTTTGAAACATTTGATTTGCCTAATGTTTCTCTTATATTCTGTTCAGTTTTTGGTGTTATTTGGGCAGAAATACCCATAGTTGTGCATAAGAACAGTACTGTAATAATTATTGTTTTCATTTATATTATTTTTTAGTTATCTAATTGAGGTTGAATTTGATATAAATTTTGGGTTTTATATTTCCAAATCTATTTAGCTGGAAAACATTCCATCTTAACATAGGTGTTATATCTTAATCGCATCGCATTTAATTTATAACCGGGGTATTTTTTCAGTGCATTTAAAACTTGTTTTTTTGAAATAATTTTTCCTCCGGCACCTTTTAGTAATGCTTGTTCAAAATGCTTCATGATTTGTGTTAACTGCTGTTGTCTAAAATCAGAACCATCTTGGTATTCAACTGCTTTTTTATCCTTATCGAACTTTTGTTTTACACTCATTATTTGTTCGCTACAAGGTCTTTCATCCCAAGGGTCGCATAAATCATCTTGGCAAGGGTCTTTATCCCAATCACAAATCATCAATTTACCGGTTTTAATAACTTTATTGGTAAAATCTTTTGAGATAGAAGGGTCTTTGCTTAATAAATTTCTAATGTCTTTTCCTGGGAATTGTGCAACAGCACTAAAGGTTACAAGAAATAACAAAATAATTACGGATTGTTTTTTTGTGTTCATGATTATATTCTTTTATGGTTAAAAACTAAGTTATCTGGATTTTGTAGAAATAACCAAGGTAAATTCACCTTCTTCCAGTCCGTCTGCACCGGTTACTCCTATTACCATCCTGTATGGATTGTTTATGGCTACCAAATCGCTAACAATACGGGTGTGATCTTGTGTTTTTCCTCTTTTGGGACGATCCCATTTGTGGTCTGCTTCACAACGGATACAACGAGGTAAATTAGGAACCAAATCGTTGCTGTTTACTCCTATCTCGTATGCATATACACTAAAGTTTGCATTGGGGTCTTTAGGAATTACCGTAACTGTAATTTCGCTATATTTTGGTATAATTCCGGTAAAGAAAACATGTTTTCCTGTAAATTTTTGTTTTTGCGTTTCCGGAAAGCATGCGTTTTGGCTACTCCAAGCCCAAGAAAGATCGTCTAAAACAATACCTTGGTTTAAGTTTCCGGTATAGGCAACATCTTGATTGGGTACGGGTTCTACTTTGTATACGGTGGGTTGGTCTTGTGCGTTCATTGTAAGTGTAAAGATAAATAGTAAAAGGGAAATTATATTTTTCATTTTTTTTAGATTTAATAATTTTAAGGAAGCGTTGTCTATGAGAAAACAACACTTCCCGTAAAACTTGGTTAGTTGGTTGTTTAGTTTGCAACAAGGGCATTTAAGATGTATTCGAATCTATTTCTCACAGAATTATTTCTTTTTACCGTTTATGCGATATTTAAATTTGTTTCCAACAGATTTGTTCTTCATAGCAATGATGATTACTTTCCCTCTTACATTGTTTAAAACAAACTTTTTTACCTTTCCGTTTCTGCTATTAGGAAATGTATAGGCCACTTTTTGGGTAGTAACCCCATTTCTTCCCTGTACGCATATTACTACTCCGGTTTCTGCTCTGCCATCATACTTGTTAATTGTTATTTCAACTTTATTATCAAAAGAAGGAGGGGTAACAAAGGTTCGTTTGGTTTGTCCTGTAATAGTTCCCGATTCATTTCCACCATCTAATTCTAAAAGGCGAGGACCAATATTAGCGCCTCCATTTGCAGCAACCCAATTCCAAACATTTTTTAATTTTTGTACTTCATTTTTAAACGGAACAATTGAAATGTTAGGTTTCCATGGTCCCCATTTTGCCCAAGTTTTTTTTGCTAATTTGGCACCTTGATTACAATTTTGAGCTTCTATAGAATACGAGAAAGCTGTTGCGACAAGTAGTATTAAAACTATTACGGTTGTTTTCTTAATGTTGTTTAAAGTTTTCATAATTGTGGTTTTTAAATCGTTAATGATTGTTATTTTGATAGTGCTAAAGTAGTTTGGTTAGATTGTTTTGCTATCTACGAAAACCCATAGAGGTTAAAAATCTATGAATTCATAGAGGGAATAGTATCCGTCTTCAGTATGCAGTATTCAGTAGGTAGTCGTGAGGTGTAAGGATTGAATTGTTGAGTTAGTGAAAAATTCACAAATCATAAATCGAATAAGTCATCAATCGAAAAAATCGTAAATAGCGGTCTTCTCGATACTTTCAACAAGTTGAAAATCTACCTGTGCGCAGACAGGCTCGAATACCTTTTTGTTTCTAGTTTGCAGTTGAAGTAAGCAGTCGTGAGGTGTGAGTTTAAAAACTTGTTAATCAAAAAGATAATAAATTATAAACGTTATATAAAGTTTTTTTAAAAGAAAAGAATACGAGAATTAAAAGTACACTTTTAAAGAAAAGTTAGGACTAAAACCCAAACTGTTTTCGGTAACTTTAGATACCGTAACATTTCCGGCTTGATCTTCATTTAATTTGTATCTAATGTCTAACGTGTTTTTTGTATTAAAAACATTAAGCAATGACATATTGGCTTTTAGCAATCCTTTTTTTGAAAATTTCCAAGTATACTCGGCAGAAATATTCACTCTATAATAATCGCTTAATCGGGCAGCGTTAGGAGCATTGTAATTTAATATTTCTTCGCCATTTTGCATACTGTATTCTTCTCCTTTAACAACTGTTGTATAAGGTTTACCGGTACGCCATATTATTCCGGGAGCTATTTTAAAATTTTTATATGAAAATGAACTTGCCAACGT
>JALWYP010000048.1 GCA_026992695.1 Flavobacteriaceae bacterium | reverse complement strand
GTTTTTAAATTTATATCAACAAAATTTTCTTTATGATTACTGTCCATATTTTTTATGTTGATTTTACTATTTTGAATCTCTCCACTATCTAAATATGTATAACTACTGCTAATTTGCATAAGTCCAAAAAAATCTTCCCTTTTTGACATCGGAGTATGAATTTGTTTTTCTCCAATCATTGTCCAAACGATAGTTAAATCATTGTCGTTTAAAAACTTAAGTAGATTTTCTTTTTTTACTAACAAACATTGCTGTAGCACAATCATTTAATACGGCAAATGACTATCTTGATTTTATAGAAAAAGAACAACAACCCATAGTTAAAAATTTATGGAGATACACAAAATCAGTTGCTCACAGCAAAAGCGAAAAAGCCATTGCTAATAAACAAAAATTGGTAATTAAATCTATAGAAAGAGCTATTGATAAAGTGAAACAAAGAGAAGGTTTTGAAGGTGATGATTTTAAAAACAAAGTTTTAAGACATTTGCAGTTTAGTTTAGATATAACAAAGGGAGATTATGGGAAAATACTCGACTTAAAAGCTATCTCTGAACAATCCTACAGTGCGATGGAGGCTTATATGACCGCACAAGAAATGGCAGACAAAAAACTGGAAGAATCGCAAAAACAGTATGAAATAGATTTTTATGAGTTTGCCGCAAAACACAATATTAACATTATTGAAAGTGAAAGTGATTTAAGTAAAAAAATGAAGATTTCTAATGAGGTTTTTGAGTATTATAAAAAGTATTACCTCATCTTTTTTAAAGTTTATATCAATGATGTATATCTCCATCAAGCTCTTGAAAAAAATGATATAGGAGCCATTGATCAAAGTTCGGAAGCATTGTTAATTTCTGCCAAAGAAGGGTTGCAACAACTAAATACCGTTCCTGTTTATAAAAAAGATAAATCGGTGCTAATTGCAAACAAAAATTTGTTTGATTTCTTGATAGATAAAGCCCAAAACAAAATTCCGGTGATTACAGATTTTCTTGTTTTAAACGAAAACTTTAATAAAATTAAAGAAACATTTGAAAGAACACCTGCTAGAAAAAGAACCAAAAAACAAGTAGATGATTTTAACAAAAAAGTAAACGAGATTAATAAAAAAATTCAAGCATATAACAAAACAAATAAATTAATAACCAACAAAACCAATTTGCTTCTTCAAAAAGTAAATGCAGCTAACAGCAATTTCTTATCTAAGCACATACCCAAAGACTAAGTTAAATGTTTTGTAAAAGTAGGGTACTTGTTGTGTTTTTTCTAAAAATCACAAAACACCTATTGTATTATTTAAGGACATTCTTTTTAAACCCAAATCCAATAAAATAGAGATTAACTGGAGTTTTCGATTTTTTTAATTTTAAAATGCAAAAAATGGAATACATGATTTTATAAAATTGTTTTTCTATCCCAACCTATTTTGTTACTTTTGCAGGCTAAAATTAAACGAGAAATTAATTAACTAATTATTTATGGAAAAATACATTATCTATGTGCCAATAGTACTTTCGATTGTAGGTTTACTCTTTATGCTTGTAAAAATGAGCTGGGTAAAAAAACAACCTGCAGGTAATGAGCGCATGCAGTTTATTTCAAAAAGTATTAAAGAAGGCGCTTTGGCTTTTTTAAATGCAGAATATAGATTACTATTAGTTTTTGTAGTAATAGCCTCAGTATTATTATACATCGTTTCTTCACTGGTAGATACTACCAGTTGGATGATTGTCCCCGCTTTTATTATGGGTGCTTTTTTCTCGGCAGCCGCCGGAAATATAGGAATGCGTATTGCAACAGATGCCAATGCACGAACTGCAGAAGCAGCTAAAACCAGTTTACCACAAGCTCTTAAAGTTTCGTTTGGAGGAGGTACCGTAATGGGATTAGGTGTTGCAGGTCTAGCTGTTTTAGGATTAAGTCTACTATTACTATTCTTTTTAGGGCAATTTTTAGGTAACGGAAAACCGTTTTATGATGAAATGACTATGGTTCTTGAAACACTTGCCGGATTTTCACTTGGAGCTGAATCGATTGCATTATTTGCTCGTGTAGGTGGAGGTATTTATACTAAAGCTGCCGATGTAGGAGCCGATTTAGTAGGTAAAGTAGAAGCCGGTATTCCCGAAGATGACCCCCGAAATCCTGCAACTATTGCGGACAATGTAGGGGATAATGTAGGTGATGTTGCTGGTATGGGAGCCGATTTATTTGGTAGTTACGTTGCAACCGTACTTGCCGCAATGGTACTAGGTAACTATGTGGTAAAAGATATTACCGAAGCTGCCGGAAGTCAACACCAAGATTTGTTTAACAATATGGGACCCATTTTACTTCCTATTGTTATTGCCGGTGTAGGTATTATAGCTTCAATTATTGGAACATTATTAGTTAAAGTATCCAGTAATGATGCAAAAGAAAAACAAGTTCAAAAATCATTAGACATAGGAAACTGGGCAGCGATTATTTTAACCTTAATAGCAAGTTACTTCTTAATTAATTGGATGCTACCTGAAACAATGAATATGAAATTTTTTGGTGAAGGATTTAAAGAAATCCCATCCATAAATG
>JALWYP010000047.1 GCA_026992695.1 Flavobacteriaceae bacterium | reverse complement strand
CTATATATTAGTCCAATAAATCGTTTCTTTTTACCTGTATCTTCGTTAAAAATACTCGTTGTAGCTACGGCTATAACTGTGTTTTTCGCCTTGATACAGAAAAAAATATTCCAATTTATTGGACTAAAATACAATTCCTTTTGGTATAAAACGTGAAGGTGAAAAATGTTGAAAAAAATTATTCCACTACAATAATAAAATAGTTTTTCTTACCACGTTGTAACAACACATATTTATGGTTAATAAGTTCGTTTTTAGAAATTAAAAACCCTTCTTTTACTTTTTGTTTATTTACCGAAATCGAATTTTCTTTTAAAGCTCTACGGGCTTCTCCGTTTGATTTTAAAAATCCGGTTTCTTGTGCCAATGCCGCAATAACATCCAATCCGTTTTCTATTTTATCTTTTGAAATTTTAGCCTGCGGAACACCTTCAAAAATGTCGAGAAAGGTTTGGCTGTCCAACTTTTTTAAATCTTCGGAAGTAGATTTTCCAAACAATACCATTGAAGCCGAAACCGCTTTTTCATATGCTTCGGTGCCGTGAACGGTTACGGTAACTTCTTGTGCCAATCTTTTTTGAAGCAATCGCAAATGGGGTGCTTCTTGATGTTCCTTCACTAAGGTTTCTATGGTGTTTTTGTCGAGAAAAGTAAAGATTTTAATGTATTTTTCGGCATCTTCATCACTGGTGTTTAGCCAATATTGGTAAAATTTGTATGGCGATGTTCTATTTTCATCTAACCAAACGTTACCGCCTTCACTTTTCCCAAATTTACTTCCGTCGCTTTTTGTAATTAAAGGACACGTTAAGGCATACCCTTTTCCTCCGGTAATGCGTCTAATGAGTTCGGTTCCGGTGGTAATGTTTCCCCATTGGTCGCTTCCGCCCATTTGAAGCGAACAATCTAAATTTTTATAAAGATGTAAAAAATCATACCCTTGTACCAGTTGGTACGTAAATTCGGTAAAGGACATCCCGTCTGCACTTTCGCCCGAAAGCCGGTTTTTTACCGAATCTTTTGCCATCATGTAGTTTACGGTAATGTGCTTGCCTACATCCCGGATAAAATCGAGAAACGAAAACTCCTTCATCCAATCATAATTATTAACCATTACGGCTTGGTTTTCTTTTTCGGAAGTAAAATCGAGAAATTGTGCCAATTGATTTTTTACACATTCTTGGTTATGACGTAAGGTTTTTTCGTCAAGCAAATTTCGCTCGGAAGATTTTCCCGATGGGTCTCCAATCATTCCGGTAGCTCCACCAACCAGTGCAACGGGTTTATGTCCGCAACGCTGAAAATGCGCCAAAAGCATAATGGGAACTAAGTTACCAATATGAAGCGAATCTGCCGTGGGGTCAAAACCCACATAGCCGGCGCGCATTTGTTGCATTAGGTGTTCTTGCGTTTCGGGCATTACATCATGAATCATTCCACGCCATTGCAATTCTTCAACAAAATCTTTCATTTCATTTTTATTTTCGGCAAAGATAAACGTATGGATGTTGTTTTGAAATTTTTAATCAAAAATGTTTTTTTATAGCATTATTAATTCCCTTACCTTCGCCTTATGATTTTAGTAACAGGAGCCTCGGGATTGGTAGGGAGCCATTTGGTGTACCGGTTGGTTGCACAAGGCTACTCGGTTCGGGCATTATATAGAACCCAAAAAAAGCTAGACGAGGTAAAAAAGGTTTTTGCTTACTACACGCCGCAATACGAAGATTTGTTCAAGCAAATTGAGTGGTTTCAAGCAGACATCACCAAAATTCCCGAGCTAACAAAGGCTTTTAAAGATGTAAATTATGTGTATCATGTTGCGGCATATATAAGTTTTCATCCCAAACATTTTCAAAAATTACAAAAAATAAATGTAGAAGGCACGGCAAATGTGGTAAATCTTTCGCTATCTCATTCGGTTAAAAAATTGTGCTATGTTAGTTCTATTGCTACTCTGGGAACCACAGCAAACGGTACATTAATCAACGAAAAAACAGAATACAATCCCGAAGCAAGCAACAGTGTTTATGCTATTACAAAACACTTAGCCGAGATGGAAGTTTGGCGCACCACGCAAGAAGGATTGGATGCTGTAATTGTTCATCCGGGTGTAATTTTAGGCGTGGGGCAGTACCATTCTGCCAGTGGCAGTATTATTAAAAGTGTATATAAAGGAGTGCCTTTTTATACATCGGGAGGAGTGGGTGTTGTAGCTGTAAGCGATGTGGTTAAGGCAATGATTGCATTAATGAACAGCAATGTTATAAACGACCATTTTATTTTGGTGGGTCATAATGTTTTATACAAAGATTTACTTACACAACTGGCTTTGGGTTTAAAAAAAGAACCTCCCAAAAAAGCCATTTCAAAAACCAAGTTGCTTTTTCTTTCTAATTTAGATTGGTTAAGCAACAAACTGTTTAATACAAAACGCCGTTTGTTAAAAGCCACTGTTAACTCTTTATTTGAAACCTCTTTTTACGATGCTACTAAAATTAAAAAGACATTAAACTTTTCATTCACGCCTTTTGAAACAACGATTGCCGAGGTAACTGAAGATTTTTTAAGAAACGTAAAAAAG
>JALWYP010000046.1 GCA_026992695.1 Flavobacteriaceae bacterium | reverse complement strand
CTATTCCATAGGGTAGTTGCCAAGTCCATTCCCCCTTTTTTTACTACTTTTTTTAAAATAATGCTCAATTCTTCATCTGCAGATAATTGCCTGTCAACCATTTTATCAAATAACACATCGCCCCAATGTCCTAACGAAAAGACATCGCCCATACTTTCAAACTCATTTATAATAGCCATTTGGCGCGGATGCGTAAAATCGCTGTAACAATCGTTAATTTGAGCTAATTGTTCTATACAATTCCATAAATAACCTTTACCGATATGAAATTCTTGAAACCCAAAACCACAAACTTTGGCAATCTGTTTGGCAATCTTGGTTTCGGGATAACCACCTTTAAAATCGTAACTGTAACTGTGTACTTTTTTTCCTAAAGCTTTTAAGGCTACAGCTTGCGTGCGACTATCCAAACCACCGGAAAGCGGTAAAATCACCTTTTTGTTTGCTACTTGTTCTTCAATTATGGTATGAAAGAGTTCGGTAAATTCTTTTAATGCTTGCTGAAACGAAATTTCTCTCGGAGCATAATGCCACCGAAACCAAGGTTTGCTTTCTTGTAAAAATCCTTCTTTGCTAAACAGGTGTTCTGAAGCCGGTTTTAATGCGATTTTATCTTTCCAAAACGTATCTTCATCAAGAAAAAAACCGGTTGCCGTAAATATACAAATGGCTTTTTTGTTAAGCTCATGTGGTGCATTTACCGAAACAAATGTTGGCTGTATAGGGATTATTGGGGTTTTCAAAAGGTAATCATTTCTTGGGAGCAAGATACAAAATCAATTGGAAAATGAAGTTTTTCTATTACCCAAACCACCCGTCGCGATCTAAACTTCTATACTGAATGGCTTCTGAAATATGATTACCGGTTATGTTTGGAGCTTCTTCTAAATCGGCTATGGTGCGGGCTACTTTTAAAATTCTATCGTAGGCTCGGGCAGAAAGGTTAAGCCGTTCCATTGCATTTTTTAAAAGTTGTAACGAAGCTTCATCCAGTTGGCAATATTTTCTAATTTGTTTAACACTCATTTGCGCATTATAATGAGTGTTCTCGTCTTCCGAAAACCGATTGGCTTGAATTTCTCTAGCTCGCGTCACTCGTTGTCTTATTACCGTACTGGGTTCTCCTTTACGGGTATCGCTCAATTTTTCAAAAGGAACAGGTGTTACTTCAATATGAATGTCGATTCGGTCTAAAAGGGGACCCGAAATTTTACTAAGATAACGTTGCATTTCTGCCGGAGAGGAAGTTACCGGTGCATCGGGATCGTTAAAATATCCACCCGGACTGGGGTTCATACTGGCAACCAACATAAAACTTGCCGGATAAGTTACGGTAAATTTGGCTCTCGAAATGGTTACTTCTCTATCTTCGAGAGGCTGGCGCATGACCTCTAGCACACTTCTCTTAAATTCGGGTAATTCGTCCAAAAATAGCACGCCGTTATGTGACAGAGAGATTTCTCCGGGTTGCGGATAAGCTCCCCCTCCTACCAATGCCACATCAGAAATGGTATGATGCGGACTTCGAAACGGTCGTGCTGCCATAATGCCTCCTTTTTTCATCGTTCGTCCGGCTACACTGTGAATTTTTGTGGTTTCTAAGGCTTCACTAAGCGTCATCGGCGGTAAAATACTGGGTAATCGCTTTGCCAGCATCGTTTTTCCGGAGCCGGGTGGACCAATTAATATAATATTATGTCCTCCGGCTGCAGCAATTTCCATACAGCGTTTGATAGATTCTTGCCCTTTTACATCGGCAAAATCAAATTCGGGGTTATCGAGGTGTTGTTTAAACTCCGATTCAATGTCGATTAGGGTTTGTTGTAGAGGTTCTTCTTTATCAAAAAAATCAATGACTTCTTTAATGTTTTCAACTCCAAATACTTGAAGCCCGTCAACAATAGCTGCTTCTTTGGCATTTTGCTTGGGAAGGATAAATCCTTTAAATCCTTCTTCTTTAGCTTTAATGGCAATAGGTAGCGCGCCTCGTATGGGTTGCAGGCTTCCGTCAAGAGAAAGTTCGCCCATAATGATATAGTCCGCTAACTTAATGTTTTCTTGAATTTGTCCGGTCGCTACCAAGATTCCCATCGCTAACGTAACATCGTAGGCAGAACCTTCCTTACGCATATCTGCCGGAGACATATTGAGGATTAGTTTTTTTCCGGGAATTTTATAACCGTTGTTTTGCAAAGCGGCGGCAATACGATAATTGCTTTCTTTTATAGCACTGTCGGGTAGTCCTACCAAATGGTATCCAATTCCTTTATCAACGTTTACCTCTACCGTAATGGTGGTAGCTTCTACACCAAATACGGCGCTACCATACACTTTTGTAAGCATATTTTTACACTTTTAAAATAAAGGGGAGTTAAAAAAATAAAGATAACTAAAAAATAGTAACTCGCAACTATTAAATTTCCGGAATTATTAATCCTTGTGTAAAGGCAAAAATTACCAAACCCGCACTGTTTTTAACCTGTGTTTTTTCCAATAGGTGTTTACGATGTACTTCTACAGTTCTGGGACTAATAAAAAGCTTTTCGGCAATTTCGGGAGTGGTAAATTGCTTGCAAATAAGTGCTA
>JALWYP010000045.1 GCA_026992695.1 Flavobacteriaceae bacterium | reverse complement strand
TGGGATATAGATGGTACCCATTTCAAAAGATTAAATTTTATGTAAATCCATTTGTGGGGTTACGATACGAATATAGCTTAGGAGAACCACAGTTTATTGATGGGAAAGAATTTTTGGCAGCAGGAATTCAACCTTTTGGAACAGTACATATTGGTTATCATTTTTAAATATAGAATTATGAGTAAAGGAACTATTAATGTAACGGTAGAAAATATATTCCCGTTAATAAAAAAGTTTTTATATAGCGATCACGAAATATTTTTACGCGAATTAATTTCGAATGCAACCGATGCAACATTAAAACTAAAACATTTAATCCGCATTGGAGAAGCCAAAATAGAAAATTACAACCCCATCATTGAAGTAAAAACAAACAAGGATAAAAAAACACTTCATATCATAGATCAAGGAGTGGGAATGACTCAAGAAGAGGTTGAAAAATACATTAACGAAATCGCCTTCTCCGGAGCCGAAGAATTTTTAGAAAAATACAAAGATAAAAAAGCGGATGATACCGGTATTATAGGTCACTTCGGACTTGGTTTTTACTCGGCTTTTATGGTTGCAGATAAAGTAGAAATTATAACAAAAAGCTACAAAGAAGATGCTCCGGCTGTACATTGGGAATGTGATGGCTCACCAAATTATACCCTAAAGAAAGCAAAGAAAAAAGAAATTGGCACCGAAATAATCTTGCATATAGCAGAAGATTCTACCGAGTTTTTAGAAGAATCTCGAATAAGTCAATTATTATTAAAATACAATCGGTTTATGCCGGTTCCTATTAAGTTTGGAACGCGCACCGAAACACTTCCAAAACCCGAAGGAGCTAAAGAAGATGACCCTGCTCCTACTAAGAAAGTAGACAACATCATCAACAATCCAAATCCTATTTGGACAAAAAAACCAAGCGAGTTAAAAGATGAAGATTATCTGGCGTTTTACAGAGAACTTTATCCTATGCAACTGGAAGAACCGTTGTTTTGGATTCACCTTAACGTAGATTATCCTTTTCATCTTACCGGAATTTTATACTTCCCTAAAATAACGCAGGACATTAGTGTGCAAAAAGATAAAATTCAACTTTATCAAAATCAGGTATTTGTAACCGATAATGTAGAAGGTATTGTTCCCGAATTTTTAACGATGCTTCGAGGTGTGATTGATTCGCCCGATATTCCGCTAAATGTTTCCAGAAGTTACCTGCAAGCTGATGCTGCAGTTAAAAAAATATCGAACTACATTACTCGAAAAGTAGCCGATAAACTAAAAAGTTTATTTAATAAAGACCGAAAAGACTTTGAAAGTAAATGGAACGATATTAAAGTGATTATTGAATACGGAATGCTTACCGAAGATAAATTTTTTGAAAAAGCACAAGCATTTGCACTATATCCAACCGTAGATGAGACGTACTATACTTTTGATGAATTACTTGAAAAGATTAAAGACAATCAAACCGATAAAGATGGTAAAACCGTGCTATTATATGCCTCTAATAAAGACGAACAACACGCTTATATTGAAGCGGCAAAAGAAAAAGGCTATGAGGTATTGTTATTAGACTCGCCTATTGTGTCGCATCTTATTCAAAAATTAGAACACGAAAAAGAAAACATCACTTTTGCACGAGTAGATGCAGATCACATCGAAAACTTAATAAAAAAGGAAGATACACAGCTGTCTAAATTAAGTGATGAAGAAAAGGAAACGCTTAAAAAAATGTTGGAGGAAGTAATTCCGCAAGAAAAATTTAGTATTCAGTTAGAAGCGATGGACAGCAATGCCAATCCGTTTATCATCACCCAACCCGAGTTTATGCGTCGTATGAAAGAGATGCAACAAACCGGAGGTGGCGGCATGTTTGGTATGGGAAATTTACCCGAAATGTACAATTTGGTTGTAAACACCAATAGCGAACTTATTTCGGATATTTTACAAACCAAAACCAAAAAGAAAAAAGAACGCTTAATTAATCAAGCCTTAGATTTAGCAAAACTTTCGCAAAACTTACTTACCGGTAAGGAGCTTACTTCCTTTATTAAACGAAGTTATGAAATGATTAAATAAGGAAAAGATTGACGAATTATTCAATTTGGGATTGAGGAATAAAATAAATTAAATATCATCCTGCAAGGTTTCAGAAGGAAGAAGAACGGGAAACCTTGTAGGTTTGAAATTAGATGATTTGGGATATTTTTGGTATTTGTTTTACAACAACTGCCTACTATTGTGTCTACTTATTTCCTATAAGTTCCAAAACCTGCCTTGAGCGTAGTCGAAGGGTTGGAACCATTTTGTAGCGGTTTTACTAGATTCGTACTTTGTGCAATATGCAAGTTACCAGTACATTGACGCAAAACGACCTTCTTGTTGCGCTTTATAATTTCTGTAATAACTGACAAGAAATAAAAGTGTTCCAAAGACAGGGTAATAATATCCTTTAACAATTAAAAAAAAAGAAGCATCCAAAAAAAGTCCTGTAATAGTGAACCCTTTTACGGTACTTTTTGAACGATAATGTTCTTTTTTAACTAAGTACAGAAATGATGGAAATATGTATTTTTCATAATTATTGTGAGTTTCTATTTCAGT
>JALWYP010000044.1 GCA_026992695.1 Flavobacteriaceae bacterium | reverse complement strand
GTACAATATAGCATACACCTATATAAAAAACATTTCGTTTTATAAATCTATTTCTAAAAACGAACTTCTTTCTAATAATTCATTGCCACACCAACATTTGGTGTTAAAAAATAGTTATTAATGCGAATTATTTCAGGAAAATATAAAGGAAAACGTCTTCAAGCACCCAAAAAACTTCCGGTTCGTCCCACTACCGATTTTGCAAAAGAGGCACTTTTTAACATTCTAAATAATCAAATTCATTTTCAAGAAATTTCGTTACTCGATCTTTTTTCCGGAACCGGTAATATAAGTTACGAGTTTGCTTCTAGAGGAACCCAAAATATCATCGCAGTAGATAACTTTTTTGGATGTGTACAATACATTCAGAAAATTTCGGATGAATTAAAGTTTAACATTCAGCCTTTTAAATCTGATGTTTACAAATTTCTAGAGCGTACACACCTCACGTTTGATGTTGTTTTTGCAGATCCTCCTTACGATTTTTCAGAAGAAAAATTTCATCAAATTGTTACTTCCATTTTTAAAAATTCTTTATTAAAACAAGAAGGTATGGTTATTATCGAACACTCAAAACACACCGATTTGTCTAAAAATCCATATTTTGATAATGCAAGAAGATACGGAGGTTCCGTTTTTAGCTTTTTTAAATAAAAACAAAAACAGTTCTACTAGATTTTTGTACATCTAAGTACAAGAAACAATATTTTATTTATCCCGCTTAATTAACTACTTTTGCGCAAATTTTTTATAAAACACAAGCTATGCTTTCAGTTTCAAACTTATCGGTGCAATTTGGTAAACGAGTTTTATTTGACGAAGTAAACACAAAATTTGTACAAGGCAATTGCTACGGTATTATAGGTGCCAACGGGTCGGGGAAATCTACTTTTCTAAAAATAATTTCGGGTAAAAAAGAGCCTACTTCCGGTCATGTACATCTAGAGCAAGGTAAACGACTCTCTGTGTTAGAACAAAACCATAACGCATTCGACGAGTTTACAGTGTTAGATACCGTTATGCGTGGTAACAAAGAGTTATATAATATTAAAACTGAAATTGATAAACTTTACGAAGACTATTCAGACGAAAACGCTGAGCGTATTGGAGAGCTTCAAGTTCGTTTTGAAGAAATGAATGGTTGGAATGCAGAAAGCGAAGCTGCCGCACTTCTATCTAATCTCGGTATTAAAGAAGATTTACACTATACTAAGATGGTTGATTTAGACGGAAAACAAAAAGTACGAGTTTTATTAGCTCAAGCACTTTTTGGAAATCCGGATGTACTTATTATGGATGAGCCTACCAATGATTTAGATTTCGAAACCATTACTTGGCTAGAAAATTTCTTAGCAAATTATGATAATTGTGTTATTGTTGTTTCGCATGATAGACACTTTTTAGATGCAGTTTGTACACACATTAGCGATATCGATTTCGGAAAAATAACCCATTACAGCGGCAATTATACATTTTGGTACGAAAGTAGTCAGTTAGCAGCGAGACAACGTGCACAACAAAACAAAAAAGCAGAAGAAAAGAAAAAAGAACTCGAAGAGTTTATTGCCAGATTTAGTGCAAATGTTGCAAAATCAAAACAAGCTACTTCGCGTAAAAAAATGATTGACAAACTTAATATAGAACAAATAAAACCGTCTAGCAGAAGATATCCGGCTATTATTTTTGACAGGGAACGAGAGGCAGGTGATCAAATACTACACGTCGAAAATCTTTCTGCTTCTATTGAAGGTGAAACCTTGTTTAAAAATGTAGACATTAACTTAGCAAAAGGAGACAAAGTAATCTTATTTTCAAGAGATTCAAGAGCAACTACAGCTTTTTATGAAATTGTTAACGGCAACCAAAAACCTGATACCGGTAACTATAATTGGGGTGTAACAACAAACCAAAGTTACTTGCCCTTAGATAACAGTAGTTTTTTTAATACCGAATTAAATCTTGTAGATTGGCTTCGCCAATGGGCTAAAACCGAAGAAGAAAGAGAAGAAGTTTATATAAGAGGATTTTTAGGAAAGATGTTGTTTAGCGGCGAAGAAGCCTTAAAAAAATGCAGTGTGTTATCGGGAGGTGAAAAAGTACGTTGTATGCTTAGCCGAATGATGATGATACGAGCCAATGTACTCATGTTAGATGAGCCAACGAATCACTTAGATTTAGAGTCGATTACAGCTTTTAACAACTCGTTGAAAAATTTTAAGGGAACTGTTTTACTAACTACGCACGATCACGAATTTGCCCAAACGGTTGGTAACCGAATTATCGAACTTACTCCCAATGGTGTAATAGATCGATATAGCACCTTTGATGAGTATATGAATGATGCAAAAATTAAAGAGCTAAGAGATAAAATGTATCAGGTTTAGACTTTACCTATTGTTAGGTAGATCTAGTTTATTTTTATTTTTTTCTAAAAAAGTGATATAATCGTCATGTGCTTTTCTTGTTTTTTTATCTAATTTTCCTGTAATTTCCAGATTGTAGCCCAATTGCTTTAATTTTTTTTGGTACGCAATAAACTTAGCTTTTCCTTCCTTACTTTTTATGTCATCACTTTTTGTTGATTCATCTGATTGATT
>JALWYP010000043.1 GCA_026992695.1 Flavobacteriaceae bacterium | reverse complement strand
AAATTCAGCAGGTAACAAACAATAAACAAAGCAGTTCGTCGGTGTGGTTCGCTTGCAAATTCATCAGTAAACTTGGGTTCGCAAAATCATTTTATGATTTTGCATTTTGACGAAATTTATTTGTAAATCAAAAATGCTTTTGCTAAATTTACCGTATGATAATAACTACTAAAAATACCAAAACCGCTGTCTGTTGCAGTCGTTACCGCACATAGCGGTTTCAAAACAAATATAAGAATAATTAATTGAAATACAAATTAAAAATAGAAAAGGGAAGCTGAAAACTTAAAAGAGTAAGCAATTTTATAAAAAAACAAGAATTATGTTAAAACAAATTATTCCGCTCTATAACTATAATAATGGTGTTATTATGATTGGTGTATTTGCATTGGTGGTAATAATTTTGGTTGCTATGTTAATTAAATTTATGAATAGCGGTAAGTAATTAATTGTGGTTAAAAGCATAAATGGGTGATACGTGTCTTGACGTAACACCCATTTTTTAATTTATAATATACGAAGCATTAATAAATAAATTTCTTCCGGGTCTTGGGATGTTATTCCAATCTGAATAGGAAGTGTAATAGGTATCAAAAATGTTTTCGAGACCTGCTTTAACATATAATTTTGTTTGGTTAAAATGAAAACGATAGGAGCTGCTTAAATTAACGATAGTATATGCACCTGTCTTGTTTTCGCCATAATAACTACTAAAGTTATTTTGAGAATCGGAACCGTTTAGATTTATTTCGGTATCCCAAAAATCTTTTTTATAATGCAAACCAAACCGATATGAAAAAGGTTTTATAAGAGGTAAATTGTTGCCTTGATGATCTTTTCCTAAACCATAGGAAAGCAATCCAGAAACCAAAACACGAGAAACTATTTTATAAGAAGCTTTTAAACTAGTATTAAAAATAGTTGCATAATTTAGTCCAGTATATATTCTAACTCCATCCGCATTGATGGTCATTTGAGTTAAATCCGGATTGGTTCTTCCTATGATGTAATCTTTAATATAAAAATAGGAAGCTTCGGTATTAACAGTAAAGTGTTTTGTATGATATTGAATACCTAGATTGCTCTCAAAAGATTTTTCGTTTTTTAAATTTGGGTTTCCTACATAATCATAATTATCAAAACTATTGTAGAGGTAAAAGCCATAGGCTTCGGTTACCGATGGTGCTCGCTCTCCATAACCTAAACCAACTGTAAAAGTAGTGTTGTTTACTTTTTTACTGATTTTTGAGGAGAGGCTACTAAGTATTCTAGTTGTGGTTTTTTTCATTTCGGGATAAAAAATTTGCAAGCTATGTAAGCCGAGATCATCTGCTACGGTAGCATTTTGAAACCCTATTCTTCCGTTGAGTAAAAAAGACCAATTATTTTTTAGTTTCAGATAATCTTCAGCATAAAAACCTGAATAAAGTGTTCTTACATCGGGCCAAGTTAGCATAAACATAAGGTTTTCGTTCTGATTATTTGGGTACATGGTCATTTCGGCTAAGGATTTATTATAATATCCGTTTAGGTTAAACAATAAGCTATGCTCGTTTTTTTGCATCTGTGCTTTTGAGTAAAAGCCAAAAGTATCACTCCAGCCTGGCATATCCATATGTATGGCAACATCGGGTCTTTTGGTGTCGTCCATGACGTGGGTAATGGTATTGTAATACGCTTTTGTTTCCCAAGTATTTATCGTTGGGCTTAGGCTGTCTATTTTATATGCAACAGCACTTATGAGGGCTTTTGCCAAAGAGACATCCATCGTTAAAGCTGGGTAACCTACATTATTGGCTTGGTCGTAAATGATGCTTCCTGTAATGCTGCTTTTATTACTGGTTTTAAAACCCAAAGAGGAAGAAATATTATATTTTTCATATTGCGAGAAAAGGACTTCTTGATTGTTTCCAGCATAATAATTAGTTGCTTTTCGATAACTGGCATCGGTATTTAACACTATTTTTTTGTTGGAATAATTTAGTTCGCCACTTGCAATTTTAGTGCTGCTATTACTCTCGTAACCAGTATCAATTCCTATATTTAAGTTTTCACTACCGAAATTGTTTTTCTGAATTTTTAAATCAATAGCACCACCAATGGTTGCTCCATTCTGCGTACCGTGTTGTCCCGAAGAAACCGTTATCTTATCAAGATTAGAAATATCTACATACGAAGTAATTGGGTCCATTTTATCGGTACAAGCACCAAATATTTGCATACCGTCTATAGTGATGGAAAGTCTTTCAGACAACATATTATTTAGGCTGGCTTCCCAGGCATAGTTACCTCTTTTAATCATAGAAACTTTACCAGAATTTTCTAAGTATTCATCTACAGAGGAAAGTGGCTTGTATTGCTTTTCGTTTTTAAAACGTGCCTTACTTACAACGATAACTTCTTCTAAATTTTGATACGCTAAGAGCGAATCATTTTCAATTTCTTGTGCAAGCACAAAACCAGCACTTATTAGCAATAAATGAATTATATATTTTTTCATTATAACAATTTTAATTAAGAAATTACCACCTCTCGAGAGTATGTACAATACTTTTGAGAGGTGGATTATAAAAGTGCTTTACTAAAATTCTAATTCTAG
>JALWYP010000042.1 GCA_026992695.1 Flavobacteriaceae bacterium | reverse complement strand
GAATATAATTTCAATACATCGAATTAGTCAATAATTCTTGTAGGAATTTTCTCTTTAATTGTTGGTTTTTAATAAAATACGTATTCACACGTATGGTTTTCAGAAAAATTCTGTCTTATATTTGTAAGGAAATAATTTGTCATTTGATAAGATTTTTTAAGATCGTAAATTGAAAAATAATTTCATTCAGCTGAATACCGGAGACACAATTTACTTCCCCACAAAAAGTCTCTAAAAATTAAGATCTTTTAAATATTCAACTTTAATTATTAACTACAAATCAATTATTAACTAAAACAATTAAATTATGAAAAAAGTGGTTATTAGTGCTATTGCACTACTATTTGCAACCGTAGGGTTTGCACAGTTTAACACAAGCGATGTTTTTCAATACGGGAACGGAAATGGTTCTACCGTTAGTCAAACAGGCTTAATGAACGATTCGGATGTAGATCAACTAGGAGATGATAACGCATCTGATGTTGAACAAATTGGTGTAGAGAACATCTCAGAAGTACACCAAGGTATAGATTGGGCACTTAGCTCGTCTAATGATCGCAACACTGCCGCTGTTTACCAAGAAGGTAATGGTAATGTGGCACACATTGATCAACATTATAATGTGATTGATGATTCTGATGACAACACTTCTACCATGTACCAATTAGGTGACGATAACGTTGCGTACAACTGGCAAGATGGTGACTGGAATGAATCTACCGTAGAGCAAGTAGGTGAAGATAATGATGCCAATGTTATCCAACACGGGAATAGCAATGTAGCTACCGCTATCGAAGGTACATTTTTTACTTCACGTAGAGGAGAGATTGATCAATACCAAACCGGAGACGGAAACAATGCATTTGCAAGACATGAAGAAGACGACAACGTAATTTGGCAAGAACAAATAGGCGACAACAACAGTGCTACTGCTTACCAAAATACTTTTACTTTTGGTGATACAAACATCACAAGACAGTACCAAACAGGAAATGGTAATACTGCGTATGCAAGACAAGAAAATTCATTAAGCAGTACGACAGGAATTGATGTTGATATGAACGATATCCTTCAAGAGCAAATAGGTGATGATAATATGGCAGATGCTAACCAAAACGGGAAATACAATGATTCTAATTTGTTACAAGAAGGTAACAACAACACAGACGAACAAGATCAAATAGGTGAAAGTAACCTTTCTGATGTTTATCAATATGGAAACGGAAACGGAAGTATCGTTTCTCAAGATGGTGATGACAACGATTCTGATGTTGACCAATTAGGTGATGATAACACTAGTGATGTTTCACAATCTGGATTCTTACAAACAAGTATCGTACTTCAAGACGGAAACCTAAACACTAGTGGCGTTATCCAAACAGGTAACAACCATTTTAGCAATGTAGGTCAATTTGGAAACGGAAATAATTCTTCTGTAAGTCAAAACAACTAACTAATCCATTTTTAAACCAAACCCCCATCCTTTTTTGGGGGTTTTAAAAAAGTAACAAATCATGAAAAATATATTTTTAAGTGCAATTGCGTTGTTGTGGGGAACAATGATGTTTGCACAATTTAACACAAGTGACGTAAACCAAGTAGGTAGCGGAAATGATTCTGACGTAATTCAAACTGGTTTTATGAATGATTCTGATGTAGACCAACTAGGTGATGATAACACTAGTGATGTATTACAAATTGGAAACAACAACGGTTCTATCATGCTTCAAGATGGAAATGATAATACAAGTGATGTTCAACAATTAGGAGACGATAACTATTCGGATGTATTACAAGACGGGAATGATAACGATAGTGATGTACACCAAGGATATGATGGACTAAGTTCTGGGGATGACAGAAATACTAGTTCTGTAACCCAAACCGGTAACGGGAATGATTCCCATGTAGATCAATATACTATTGGTGGAGACTCTGATGATAACACAAGTATTGTGATACAAACCGGAAATGATAATGATTCTTTTGTTTCTCAAGAAGGAGATTTTAACGGAAGCGCTGTTTTTCAAACCGGTGATGATAATGATTCTGTGGTTTATCAGGAAGGTAATGCAAACGGATCATTGGTAAACCAATTAGGAGATAACAACGAAAGTACTGTAGATCAATATGGAAACAACAACACTTCGGGAGTTGCTCAAATTGGTGATTACAACTTTAGTGATGTTGAACAAATTGGATTAATGAATAACAGTAGTGTTTTTCAATCTGGAAACGACAACATTTCTTGGGTAGCCCAAGACGGAATCGGAAACTTTAGTGATGTTAAGCAAATTGGCGACTTCAACTTTAGCGATGTTGACCAAGACGGAATAGGCAACATTAGTGGAGTGGTACAAACAGGAGATGATAACATTTCTTGGGTAGCACAAAACGGAATGATAAATGCCAGTACTGTGGTTCAAACCGGATTTGAACATTACAGCAATGTTAACCAAGATGGAAACTTTAACATGAGTCTGGTTACCCAAACAGGTAATAACCAATCAAGTAATGTAAACCAAATTGGAAACAATAACAGCTCAACAGTTACTCAAAGTAACTAATAAGCTAATTAAATCTTAAAAAGGTAAGGGTAAGATTTTTCATCTTACCCTTACCCTTGAAAGATTGTTTGAAGGAAAAACTTAAAACTAGAAAATGAAAAATCATTTATTTATATCACTCTTACTTTCCCTCGCAATTTATTTGACTTCATTTGTCTCTACTGGTCAAACATATTCTTTAGAAACCAAAAATGAGCTGCCTGTTGACTTAAAACTAATCTCACAAAAAAATTATCAAACAACAACTCTGTTAACAAACTCATTTGAAGACAATATGGTTTTCATCAATCAAATTGGAGAAAACAATCAGGTTGATAGCTATACTAATGCTTCAACAAGTTCTATTCAAATTTTACAAAACGGAAATCAAAACAAAGTATATCTAGATATTTCTGCCGATACAATTGACGAGTTGGTGATTCAAAATGGAGATAACAACACATTGTTAGATTACAGCACGTTTGGTGTAAAATCGCATGAACTTCAATTAATTCAAAATGGAAACAACCAAAATCTTACTTGGTACGGAGGTAATTCTATTTCTGAAAAAATGAAAATCACGATGCAAGGTGAATCAAAAACAATTATTGTTAGGAATTTTAATTAATCCTTTATTTGAAAAAAACACATGAAGATTAGCCTAAAACATATCATCATTTTCGCACTTTTAGTAGGCACAAAGAGTGTTTCTCAAACATTTAACGAAAAAATAGAAGCAAAGATAGAAATATCTGAAATAGAAGATATGATAAAAATTACAGGTACGGCTTATAACAAAACACAAATAAGTCAAAGTTTGCGATATGAGTTATCTGTAATAAAAAACAATCCTGAAAATGCCAATCGATCAAAGAACAAACAAGGAGGTCGTTTTATTTTAGAATCTGGACAAAAAAGAGTGCTTTCTTCAACGACCATTAACAAAAACTCAAAAGATCGAATCATTATCTTGTTACTTATCTACAACCTTGATGACAAGTTGATAGGTAAAGACAGGTATGTGTATAATGATATTCCTAATAAGGAAAATGAATTGGAAGTAAAAAACAAATTAATTGAAGAAACCTCTTCCAAAGATATTTCTGAAAATAACGATGACGGAATCACTTTAACCGGAATTGTTATTGAAAATGTAAAAACAAAACCCGCTAGAGATTTTTATAAATTATTTTATTCAGATTATATACTTAACAACCTAAAAACCAGTAAAGTTGTACGAGTTGACGAAGAACTAAGAATGGGAAACAGCACCATTATAAAACTCTTTGTTGGTGATCGACTAATCTATCAATTTATAGTAAATCCAAATTCAGAATATTTAAAAACAAAATCCAATGAATCTATCAAAATAATAGGTAAATATTTAGCCTATCTTGAAAAGAACAAAGAAGTATTTCAACACTATTAAATAGCTTGTTATGAAGTTTTTTATCACCTCAATCATGTTGTTTTTTGTTTCCATAAGTTTTGGACAGCAATTATCTTATAAGCCCACAAATCCGGCATTTGGCGGAAATTCTTTTAACTACCAATGGCTACTAAGCTCCGCAGATGCTCAGAACAAATTCACAGACCCAGATGCTCGTGACAGAGACGAAAGAAACGGATTAAACGATTTTGCAGAAAATTTAAATCGGCAACTACTAGGACAACTTTCCAGAACCTTATTGGGATCGCAATTGGGAGACGATCTGCAGCCGGGATCATTTGTTTTTGGAGATTTAGCAGTAGAAATCATTGAATCTGCAGAAGGATTGGTTATTAACATTTTAGACTTAAATACTGGAGAACAAACACAAGTCATCGTGCCTAACTAACTACGTATATGAATACTATTCAAAAAATTGCTTTCATTCTACTTTTTTCATCCTTACTGGTAAGTTGCGGAAGCTATTTTAACCAGCCTATCATGCAACAAGCAGCAAGGACAGGTGAGGTAACCAAAAGCACTAAAAAGATTAGAGAATTACCTGTTCCCGAAAAAAAAATTGTTGTTGGGGTTTACAATTTTAAAGATCAAACCGGACAATATAAAAGTATTGAAACAGGAAGTACATTTAGTACAGCTGTATCACAAGGAGGAACTACTATGCTTATAAAAGCCTTGGAAGACTCCAAATGGTTTACACCAATAGAAAGAGAAAACCTTTCCAATCTTTTAAATGAAAGAAATATTATTCGTAATACCCGAAAAGAATACAAAAAAAACAATAAAAAAGGAGAACCCAACCTCCCTCCTCTCTTATACGCCGGTGTTCTTTTGGAAGGTGGCATTGTTTCATATGACACTAATATCATCACAGGAGGATTGGGTGCAAGATACTTTGGTGTAGGAGCCTCTACCCAATATAGAGAAGACAGAATTACCGTTTACTTAAGAGCAGTTTCTACCTCAAACGGAAGAATTTTAAAGACTGTTTATGTTTCCAAAACCATTCTATCTCAAGCTATCGATGCAAGTTTATTTAGATATGTAAACTTTAAACGATTATTGGAAGTAGAAACCGGATACACCAAAAACGAACCCGTACAACTTGCTCTTAAAGAAGCCATAGAAAAGGCAGTAACCTCCTTAATTATTGAAGGAATTCAAGAACACCTTTGGAAAACAAAAGAAGGAGAAGAAGCAGACATACAATTGGTAAACCAATACCTTGAAGAAAAAGAATTGGAAGAATCCAAACTTCTTTACAATCGCAGTCAACTCAAGAAAGAATTTAAAAACTACGTTTCTTTCAATCTTAGCACTCCTTTGTTAAACGGTGACTTAGCAAAAAAAAGGCTGGGATATGGTGCTTCGCTTTCCTATTCAAAACAACTCACTAATGCCATTAGTCTTACCGCACAAGGTGGTTACTTAAAACTTCAAACAGGAGAAAATTATGAAAAAGATTTTAGTGATTTATCTATCAATGCCGAAGTACTTATTCTTCCTAAAGACATCCTTTCTCCTTATCTGTATGGAGGACTAGGAGTGCTCATAGATTTAGATAAAAGCAACAACGGAATAAAAAAAATTCAACCCGCACCAAAAGTTCAACTAGGTGTTGGATTACTGTATTTTGCAACTCAAAAAATTGCAATTAAAGCTTTTGCAGAAAGCAATTATACGTTTTCAGACGAATTAGATCTTATTGAAAACGGAAAAAGAGACGACCTGTATTACAATTTTGGGATGGGAATTAATTATTATTTCGGAAATAAAAAGAAAGACAAAACACCGGACTTGAAACTTGATGAAAATGAAAACAATTTATAAAATAATCCTACTCAGTATCGTTATTTCTTTCTTTACATTTTGTTCTGAAGATACGATAAACGAAAATGGAATTGGAAAAATCACCGGAACTGTGGTGAAAAAATCTGAAAACACACCACTGGCAAACACCAAAATTTCAACTGTACCGGCAACAAATACGGTTTTTACAGATCAAGACGGAAAATTTATTATTGAAGATGTTCCTACCGGACAATATTCTGTACAAGCTGAAATTGAAGGTTACCTTACAGCTTTTGAAGCTGCCAATGTACAAGATGCCGCTTCGGTAAATGTAGTATTTGAATTAGAAATAGAAACAGCCGGAAACAAACCACCTAACCAACCTATCCTGCTGTCTCCTTCAGACAATCAACAAGATGTTTCGCTCAACGTAGAATTAATATGGACTGCAAGCGACCCTGATAATGATGCCTTGAGCTTTAACCTCGAAGTTAGAAACAGCACTAACGAGGTTGTTTTATCATTTAGCCAACTTCAAGACACAACCCAACTCTTAGAAAATCTCGTTTTAGGCGAAACCTATTTCTGGCAAGTAACCGCTGATGATAATATCAACCAACCCGTACCCAGTGTTCTCAGCAGCTTTAGTACCATTACCGAAAGTTCAAACAGATTTTACTATACAAAATTTGAAAATGGGAATAACGTGATATACTCAGGTGGTGACCAAGGAGCTACGGGAGAAGTGAATTTTAATGAATTTAGACTAACAGACCCTAATAAAAACAGTTTCAGACCTAGAAAAAATACAACAGCAAACAAAATTGCATTTTTAAGAACCGTAGGTTCCGAAACACATATTTTTACTATGAATCCGGATGGCAGCGAAGTAACCCAAGTTACCGCTTCGGTTCCCGTTGTCGGTTTTAATTTTAATGAAGTAGATTTTACTTGGCACCAAAATGGGCAGCGACTATACTATCCAAACCTCAATAAATTATATTCAATCAATCAATTTGGAAACGGACTTGATTTGGTTTATGAAGCTCCGCAAGACACATTTATAACAGAAGTAGCCGTTAACGAAGCAAACAATACTATTTTACTTAAAACAAATAATGCCGACGGTTACAACGCAAGAATATTTGCAATTGGTTTAAACGGAATTGAACAATTTGTTGTAATTGAAAATCAACCAGGTGCGTTGGGAGGAATTGATTTTTCAATAGATGGCTCTAAAGTTCTGTACACCAGAGATGTTTCAGGATTTGAAAACCAAAACTACAGACAATTAGACAGTCGAATTTTTGAATATGATGTAAACTCTGGAGTAACCACAGAAATACTAACCGGAAAACCAACCGGAACCAACGATTTAGATTGTAAATACGCTCCAAATAACGGAGCAGTAGTCTTTATGAATACTTCTAACGATGGCGTTTCTCAAAAAAACATTTACAAAGTATTATTAGATGACACCGGACAACGAATAGAACTTTTTACCGATGCGTATATGCCGGATTGGAAATAGATTAACAAAAACAAATACTTTTAAAGCCTACACTTGTGGGCTTTTTTTTTATCCGTACTTTTGTAAAAATTTATAATCAATGACAACTCCTTCCAAAAGATATGCACAAAGAGGTGTTTCTGCTTCAAAAGAAGAGGTGCACAATGCCATAAAAAATGTAGATAAAGGACTTTTCCCAAAAGCATTTTGTAAAATTGTTCCCGATTATCTTACCGGAGACGAAACATATTGTTTAGTAATGCACGCCGATGGTGCCGGAACCAAATCGGCATTGGCATATATGTATTGGAAAGAAACCGGAGACCTATCGGTTTGGAAAGGAATCGCTCAAGATGCACTAATTATGAATATCGACGACCTACTGTGTGTAGGTGCTACAGACAACATCTTGCTTTCTTCAACCATAGGAAGAAACAAAAACCTCATTCCGGGAGAGGTAATCTCTGCTATCATTAATGGCACTGAAGAACTTATTGAAGAGTTAAAAGAATTTGGAGTAACCATCCATAGTACGGGCGGTGAAACAGCAGATGTAGGAGACTTGGTAAGAACCATAATAGTAGATAGTACCGTAACCGCCAGATTAAAGCGAAGTAATGTTATAAATAATGCAAACATTAGGGCAGGCGATGTGATTGTTGGTTTAGCTTCCTTTGGTCAAGCTACTTATGAAAAAGAATACAATGGCGGAATGGGAAGCAACGGGCTAACCTCTGCAAGGCATGATGTTTTCAGCAAGTATTTAGCCCAAAAATATCCCGAAAGTTTCGATTCAAAAATCCCGGAAGAATTAGTGTATTCCGGTTCAAAAAAATTAACCGATACTATAAAAAACGTACCTCTTAATACAGGAAAATTAGTACTCTCCCCCACACGAACTTATGCTCCCATTATTAAAAAAATTCGTTCAAAATTTTCAAATAAAGAAATACACGGAATGATTCATTGTAGCGGAGGAGCACAAACCAAAATTTTACATTTCATTGACAATCTTCATGTTATTAAAGATAATTTATTTGATATCCCTCCTTTGTTTAAACTTATTCAAAAAGAAAGTAAAACAGAGTGGAGAGAAATGTATCAAGTCTTTAATATGGGGCATCGCATGGAACTTTATGTACCCGAAGATATAACCGAAGAGATTATTTCAATATCACAATCATTTAATGTTAAGGCACAAATAATTGGAAGAGTAGAAGATTCCGGTTCAAAAAAATTAACCATAAAATCGCCATACGGTATTTTTGAGTATTAAAGAGATTTTTTAAGCGACAATTTTCTTTTTGAAAAGATTAGAGGTTCTCTAAAATGATTTTTTATTATATTTGTAGGCTCCCCTTTTGCTAAAATAATCAAATTGAAACCTACTTTTTTTAAGAATAATTTTTTACAAAAACTTTTCAGTATTGGCTTTATATT
>JALWYP010000041.1:1106-2604 GCA_026992695.1 Flavobacteriaceae bacterium | reverse complement strand
TTCCATTTATCTGTTTAACAATTTCTGGTGGTCATACGCAAATTGTAAAAGTTTCTAGTTATTTTGATTTTGAAGTCTTGGGCGAAACATTAGATGATGCTGTTGGCGAAGCTTTTGATAAAAGTGCAAAAATAGTAGGTCTTCCCTATCCAGGAGGGCATTTAATCGATAAATATGCACAGTTGGGAAATCCCGAAAGGTTTTCATTTCCAAAACCCAAAGTTGGCGATTTGAACTTTAGCTTCAGCGGTTTAAAAACTTCTGTATTGTATTTTGTTGAACGAGAAACCAAAAAAAATCCCCAATTTGTACAAGAAAACCGAAACGATATTTGTGCCAGCCTGCAAGCCACTATTGTTGACTATTTAATGGATAAGCTTAAAAATGCAGTAAAACAAACCGGAATCAAAGAAATTGCAATTGGTGGAGGTGTTTCTGCTAATAGTGGTATAAGGAAAGCCCTAAAAGATGCCGAAAGAACAATGGGTTGGAAAACCCATATTCCCTTATTTGAATACTGTACCGATAATGCGGCAATGATTGCAATGGTAGGTGAGCTTAAATACAAACAAGGGCTGTTTGCTAAGTATGATGTTACGGCTCAAGCAAGAATGAAGTATTAAATTTTTCTAAATTCAGGCAATAAATTTAATGGTCATAAAATAGCTAGGGTGGTCGCCATTACTGGCTTTAATAGCATTTACAATCGGTAATACAAACGCAATAATACCTAAGAAAATTAGCATTAATATACCTAAACCGAATAACAAAATTGCCGGAATACTAATAATTGCCCAAAGCAATAAACTAAGCTGAAAATTTACTATTGCCTTTCCGTGTTCGTCCATTCCAATTATTTTGTCACGTTGGGTTAACCATAAAATCAGCGGCACCAATAATCCGCCAAATCCCGTAAAATGTGTTAATAACTGGGACAAGTGCGTAATCATTAACAATTGATTATCTACTCGTTTTGCTGTATTAGATATAACTTCCATTTTTTTAGTTTTTGTTTATATGACGAATTCTTAGTAAAAATGTTACAATTCAAACTTTTTCTTACGAAGCAAAATAAGTGTCGCACAATGAGTTTCTAAAGTATGGTAGGAAGTGAAAACATAGCATTTCAACAATTGGTTTTCAAGTTTTGAAAAAACTGTTCGCCGGTTATTGAATCACGTTAGAATGCTATTTTTCTTCAAAAAATTTATCTTTAAACCCTATAAGATAGAGTTTATTTTTTGCACGCGTAACTGCGGTGTACAACCATCTTAAATAATCTTTATCGATTCCGTTTGGTAAATAAGGCTGCTCTATAAAAACCGTATCCCATTGTCCGCCCTGCGATTTATGACAAGTAATGGCATACGAAAACTTAACTTGTAGTGCATTAAAGAATTTATTTCCTTTTACTTTCAGAAATTTTTTATATTTCGATTTAATCGAAGCATAATCCTTTAGCACTTCTTGATACAACTTATTAGAATCTTCATAAGGA
>JALWYP010000041.1:0-1096 GCA_026992695.1 Flavobacteriaceae bacterium | reverse complement strand
TTCATTTTGGGGTAATCTACCATTCGCACTTTTAATTCGGCAAAGGTAAAGCCATACAATTCTTTAAACGCAAAAATTTCCAACACTTCAATAATATCTCCGTTAGCAATAAAACCCGCCTCATCTAAAGGGCTTAGCCAAAAGTAATTGTTTTTAACAACCATTAAAAAATCGCCGGTTGATAACTGATTTTCTTTAAATAAAATCCGATTCCTAATGTTTTGGTTGTATAAATTTGCTCGTTTATTAGACCGAACAATAAAAACGGTTTCTTCTTTGCCCACTTTATCATACGAATCGTTTATGGCATCCATTAGTTCTTGTCCGTCTTCGGGTTTTATAACTTCCGGATAATCTTGAATAAAAAACTTAAAATCTTCAAAATAACCCAAGTTTAATTTTTCTCTTAAAATAGTAGCATTATATAAAATACCGCTCCCTTTTTGCTGGCGAACCACATCATCAAGTTCTACACAAATCACTTGTTTGTTATAATGGTTTTCTAGTGTTGTTTGATCTAATGCCGGACTAATTGATAATTTTACCGGTGGTAATTGCGCCGTATCACCTATAAGAAGCAATTTGCAATTATGCCCACTATAAACGTAATACATTAAATCGTCTAGCAACGAACCGTTTTCAAATAATTTCGATTCTTGGTTAATATCGGGAATCATGGAAGCCTCATCGACGATAAAAATGGTATTTCGATGCTTGTTTTTTTGAAGCGTAAACGAAACAGCTCCACCCTTTTCGGCTTTGGGATAGTATATTTTTTTATGAATGGTAAAAGCCTCTTTATTTGAGTAATTGCTTATTACTTTTGCAGCTCTTCCGGTAGGTGCTAATAAAATCACACTTTTTTTTGCCTTCCAACTGTTTTTTACTAAGGTGCCAATGATGGTTGTTTTTCCTGTACCGGCATACCCTTTTAATAAAAAAATTTCATTTTTTTTGTTTGCTAGTGCAAATTCTGCTAAAAGTTTTAACGTAACCTCTTGCTTTACAGTAGGTGTATGCGGAAAATCTGTGCGTAAAAAACTATAAAAATCGGATGCATTCATTAGCTAAAAATAAAATAAGTGGTAAAGATAGG
>JALWYP010000040.1 GCA_026992695.1 Flavobacteriaceae bacterium | reverse complement strand
TCCGGATGTTTATAAAATTTTGAATTACATTTAAAATCAAATAATTACAAATTTTCAAACAAATGAAAAGATGGCAATCCCAACTTGTGTTCACTAAACAACAACAAGTTGGGATTGTTTTATTGGTACTATTACTTATTCTTCTTCTGGGAGTTACTCTTTTTTATAATCCAGCACCAAAAAATGTATTTAAAGTAAACTCTCCTCAAATTGCAAAATTAAAAAGTGAAATAGATTCTTTACGAGAATTAAAAAAAGAAAATGATAAACCAAAAATCTATAAGTTTAACCCTAATTTTATTACCGAATATAAAGGATATACGTTGGGAATGACACCTAGCGAGATAGATAGGTTACATACCTACCGTGCTTCGGGTAAGTGGATAAACTCTGTAAATGATTTTAAAAAAGTAACAGGGGTTTCAGATTCATTACTAGCTGTTATAAGTCCCTATTTTAAATTTCCGGATTGGGTAACAACTTCCAATAAAAAAAGTTTTAATAAAAAGTATAGAACACCAAAATCTTTTTCTAAAAAAATAGATTTAAACAAAGCAACTTCCGAAGAATTACAAAAAGTGTACGGCATAGCAGAAACGCTGAGCAAACGTATAATTGCTTATCGTACTAAATTGGGAGGATTTACAGACGATGTGCAGCTCTATCAAGTTTATGGTTTAAAAGAAGAAACCATTCAAGAAATACAAAAATACTTTACCGTAAAAACGCCTAATCACATCGAAAAATTTAATATCAATACAGCAACAGCTTCAGACCTTGCAACCATACCCGGAATTTCTTTTGATTTAGCAAAAAAAATATGGGAATTTAGAGTGGTTAGAGAGCGTATTACCCATTTTTCTGAATTAGAAAAAATAGAAGCACTTTCTGCTAAAAAATTAAAGCTAATTGAGTTATATTTGACTCTTGATTGAAAAATATACAAAAACAATGGAAGACAGGTTTTTTACAGAAGAGCATCAATTATTTAGAAAAAGTTTACAAGACTTTTTACAAAAAGAAGTAGTGCCAAATATAGATAGATGGGAAAAAACTGCCCATATAGAAAGTGAAGTATGGAGAAAATTTGGCGATATGGGCTATTTTGGACTTTCCTATCCCGAAAAATACGGCGGACTAAATTTAGACCTATTTTACACAATTATTTTCTTAGAAGAATTGCAGAAAATAAATTCCGGTGGATTTGCAGCTGCAATGTGGGCTCACACCTATTTGGCAATGACACACGTAAATAAAGAAGGAAGTGAAGAAATAAAACAAAAATACCTTACAGCAAGTATAACCGGAGAAAAAGTTGGGTGTTTGTGTATTACCGAACCCTTTGGCGGGAGCGATGTTTCGGGTATGCGAACAACGGCTGTAAAACAAGGCGATTCGTATATAATTAACGGGTCTAAAACCTTTATTACAAACGGAGTTTATAGCGATTATCTTGTAGTAGCAGCCAAAACTTCTCCCCAATTAGGAAACAAAGGAATTAGTATTTTTATAATGGATAGAGATACTCCCGGAATTTCGGCAACAAAACTTAATAAACTCGGATGGAGAGCTAGTGATACCGGCGAAATAGCTTTCGACAATGTAACCATCCCGGCTTCACAATTAATGGGTGAAGAAAACAAAGGTTTTCCGTATATAATGCAACATTTTTCGTTAGAGCGATTGGTGATGGCGGTAAATGCCCATGCAAGAAGTGAGTTTGCTTTGCAATATACCATACAATATATGAAGGAGCGGCAAGCTTTTGGACAGCCCATTGCAAAATTTCAAGCACTTCGGCATAAGGTTTCGCAAATGGCTGCCGAAATTGAGCATTGTAAAACGTTTAATTACATGACAGCCCAACGCCTTCAAGAAGGAGCGTATGTTGTTAAAGAAGCAACTATGGCAAAGCTTATTTCAACTAAAGTTGCCGATGAAGTAATGTATCAATGCCTGCAACTTTTGGGAGGTTATGGTTATATGGAGGATTACCCATTGGCAAGAATGTTTAGAGACAGTAGATTAGGACCTATAGGTGGAGGGACTTCAGAGATATTAAAAGAGATAATTGCTAAAATGGTAGTGGACGGAAAACATTACAAGCCCGCCACATAATGTTTTGGTTTAATTTTTGTTTCTCTTTAGCTATAAAACAATAATAATCGTTTAGAATGAAAAAATCCTTCGTAAAATATTTAGCAACTTTGTCTCTTGTGTTTGTAACGGTATCAAGTTTTGCTCAAAAAGAAATAAAAAACACGATATATGATTTTACAACTCAAGATCCCGTTATTGGGGCAAGCGTTTATATTAAAAATACAACCATTGGAACCATTAGTAATATTGATGGAAAATTTTTACTCCAAATACCAAAAAAAAATATAAATGACACCCTCATTATTTCTTCCATAGGGTTTAAAAGTTTTAAAACAGCAATCAATGAGTTTGATGCTTCAACACCAATTTTTTTAGATCAAGATGTGGCATCGCTAGATGAAGTGGTGATTGTTGCAGAAACACGACCCAAAACCGGAAACGATATTGTTCTTAGAGCTATAGAGCGATTAGCAGTAAATATGCCCGATTCTTCATATATTCAAAAA
>JALWYP010000039.1 GCA_026992695.1 Flavobacteriaceae bacterium | reverse complement strand
ATAAGTTTAATTCTGTTAATTGCACTAGGTGTAACAACGGGATTTTCAACAAAAAAAGCGGTAGATGTATCTAAGTATAAAGTAGCTAATTCTACTTTTTACTACGATGTCCCTACGCAATCGGAAGTGGAAACGCTTCACGATTTAGACGGAAACAACGTAGTTTTTTTAGGAAAATCGTATTTAGGATTTAAAGAAGCTATCGGTTTTAAAGAATCGCAAGGCAATTATCAAACCGTTAATAGATATGGTTACTTGGGAAAATATCAATTTGGAAAAGGAACTCTTAGAATGATTGGTATTCATAACGGTAAGAAAGATTTTCTGAAAGATGCTTCGTTGCAAGAAAAAGCCTTTTTGGCATATACATCTAAAAATAAATGGATACTTCGGAGAGATATTAGAAGGTATGCAGGAAGATATATTGATGGTGTTAAAATTACCGAATCGGGTATATTAGCAGCGGCACATCTTGCCGGAGCCGGAAATGTAAAAAAATACCTTCGAAGTGGTGGAACAGTAGGTTTTAAAGATGCCAACGGAACCTCTATTCGGTATTATTTAAAAAAGTTTGCAGGATACGACACTTCGTTTGTGCAAGCCGAAAAAAAACCAACGGTTTTATAAAAAAACAGTCGATTTTTTTTGAATAATAAACAAGGTGGGTCTTTTATCGAGATCCACCTTTGTTTTTTTCCATTGTTCTGCTGTTTGGGTTTTTATATATTCTGTGGTTAGCGTTATATCACAAGCAACACACAGCATGCTTTGTGGTTGTAAGGTAGTAATAATACTATCTAACATTTGGTTGTTTCGGTACGGTGTTTCAATAAACAACTGGGATTGATTTTGTTCTGCCGAGAGTCGCTCTAATCGTTTTATTTCTTTTCTTCTCTCTCGCTTATCAATGGGTAGGTATCCGTTAAAAGCAAAATTTTGCCCGTTTAATCCGCTTGCCATTAAAGCCAGTAGGATAGAAGAGGGACCTACTAAGGGTATAACTCGAATGCCGCGTTTATGTGCTTCGGCTACAATAACGGAACCGGGATCGGCAATGCCGGGACATCCGGCATCGCTAATAATTCCTATGTGGTTTCCTTCTAAACAAGGATTTAGCATTTCCGGAATTTCAGAAACTTCGGTAAATTTGTTTAGTAATTGGATGTATAAGTCTGGTTGCGATTTATTTGGGACAATTCGTTTTATAAACCTACGAGCATTTTTCTCGTGTTCGGCAATGTAATAATTAATTTCTTCTACAGATTTTTTCACCAAAAGCGGAAGTACTTCCAACGGAGGCGTATCTCCTAAAGTATTTGGTATTAAGTAAACATTTCCTAAAATCGGGGTCATTTATTGTACCGTTATTTTTTTTATAATTATGTTATTATTCTGTGCCGTTAACTTTAATAAATAGATTCCCTTTTGCAATCTGGGGAGTGTAAGTGTTTTTTTTGTTGTGTTAATGTTTTCTTCATTATATACGATAGTTCCTTTTAAATCATATAATGATATTTTTTTTAAAATTTGTGGTGCTAAATCAATATGCAAGCTATCTTTTACGGGATTGGGATAAATGGTTACAGAATCTGCTGAAAATTCTTCCGAAGAAAGTACACCTCCTTTTATTTTATAAATAGCACCGTTTAAATCGGCTATATAAAGTTCTTTATTTACATCTTCGCCAAAACTCACCCATGTTCCCCCAAAGTTACCATGATTAATTTGATTTCCTGCATCATCAATTGTTCCTATAATTTGTGAACAAACATCTGCATAAAAGTAAAGTCCGGCAATATCGGTGTAAACCGTTCCTCTATACACATAACCTCCTGTAATAGAACAGTTACCTCCAGAATGGTCATAAGTAGCTAATGGAAAAGTTAGCTCCGATTGGTTTGGGCATCCACCGGTATTGTAGGGTTGGTTGCCTTCGTAACAGCGCCAGCCATAATTTAATCCGGCTTCGATAGAAGATTGTTTGTTTACTTCTTCTATTTGATTTTGTCCTACGTCTGCAATCCACAAATTGTTTTCGGTAAAGTCGAATGAAAATCGCCAAGGGTTTCTTAAACCGTACGCCCAAATTTCATCTAAAGCATTTGGGTCTCCTACAAAAGGGTTATCTACTGGGACGGTATAGTTGTTTCCCCCTGAAGTATTGTCAACATCAATTCGAAGCATTTTACCTAAAAGCGTGCCTAAGTTTTGTGCTCTGTTCTCAGGGTCTCCTGCACTTCCTCCGTCACCCAAACCTATGTATAAATATCCATCAGGTCCAAATTGCATGCAGCCTCCGTTATGATTACCATAGGGTTGGCTTTGCGTGATAAGCATTTGCTGTGATGCTACATCGGCAATATCTGGATCACCACTTACGGTAAAACGGGAAACTTGTGTATCACCTGAATTATTGGTATAGTACACATAAAAATAGCCGTTGGTAGTGTAATTAGGATGAAAAGCCAATCCCAACAAACCACGTTCACCTCCACTAGATACTTGTGATGTAATGTCTAAAAAAGGTGTTGTGTTAATTGTTGCGTCGGTATTAAGGATTCTAATTCTACCTGCTTGTTCAACAATAAACAGGCGGTCATCTCCCGCATTTTGAATATCCACCGGAC
>JALWYP010000038.1 GCA_026992695.1 Flavobacteriaceae bacterium | reverse complement strand
CTCTTTGCAATAATGTCCGTCCTGTCCGTTATCCCCCTATAGCTTTCTAAGTTCCTTTGCTTTAACAACCTCTACTCCCATCTCATTGCCCCATCTCATGACCTTTTCTCTGTACTCCTTCGGCGTTCCCTTCCAGTCAATTACAACCCTTTCCGGCCTTGGAACGGTCTTCTCCATCATCTGTTTGAGCATCTCCATGTCCAGATTTTCTATTGCGTACTTTGGACAGATATGGCCTATGTTGAATCCGCTTAGAACGAGTCTGGTAAAGTTTGGAGCGTAGTGTGGCCCACCAACACCTACGGACGAGTCTCCTTCAAGTTTCGAGTCAAAAAGATGAATTATAACTTCCGCCGCCGCCTTTATAGCTTCCCTATCCTTCCACTGCTTCTCCGTTGAGCCAATCTCAACAAAAACAATCGGTTTGTCGATACTGGGTCCGTGATGGGTCACTTCAAGGCTCACTTCGTATGGGAGATTTCTCCTCTCCTTTATCTCTGCATATTTCCTTACTGCTTCACTTATGTAGAGGGCAGGGGCGACACTGAGTTTTCTATCCTCACCCCCAAATTCAGCCTTACCGAAGTTTCCCGGGGTATGTGCAGTCAGCGTCGGCCTCTCTGAAACGCTCTTGTGGGTGCTGGCAACTATTATCAGGTCGGCATCCAGCTTTTCCACCCCGAAAAGATCAACAATACTCGAATCGAATATTTTGACTGGGACCGTTCCCTCAATCTCCTTAACTATGTTCATTCCCGCCATGTTTGTTGAGGATGTAACAACTATCTTTTTCATGTGCTCCTTCCGTATTCTCCAATAAATATGTTCTTAGAATTTCCATACAAAGTACATCCATTTCCAAAGGTTACCGATTGATGTATATTAGGGTATTTTAGTTTGTAAAAATTAATATTGTTCTGGTAAAACCAATTTAATATTTTGATAGGAATTACTCCTGTAAGTATATAATATAACCTTAATAAAAACATAAGTTTTTCTCATTTTAAAAAATCTAAAATTATCTCACAAATATACTCTTGCTGCTCCAATTCCAATTCCGTATGCATTGGCAAAGATATCACTTCTTCAACCAACATGTTGGTAACGGGGTAGTTTTCGTGTACAAAAGAATCTTGTTTATAGGCTTTTTGCTGATGTAAAGGAACCGGATAATAGATGCCGAAAGGTATTCCTTTTTCTTTTAGGTGTTCCGCCAAAGCATCGCGTTTACCATTTTTAATGCGTAAGGTATATTGGTGGAATACATGCTTGGATTTAGGGTTGCGGTAGGGTGTAGTCACTTGCTCGCAATCACTTAATAATCGGTCATAGATATCCGCCGCTTTGCGTCGCCTGTCGTTATATTCATCGAGATGGGGAAGTTTGGTGCGTAAAACCGCCGCTTGTATGCTGTCCAAACGCGAATTAACGCCTATTTCATCGTGGTAATATCGCTTATACATACCATGGTTGACGATACCGCGTAATCGGTGCGCCAGATGGTCGTCATTGGTAAAAATGGCACCGCCGTCACCGTAGCAGCCTAAATTTTTGGAAGGAAAAAATGAAGTCGTTCCCATCGTACCCATCGTGCCGGTTTTAGCTATGTGTCCGTTACTAAACCGGTAATCGCTTCCTATGGCTTGTGCATTGTCTTCTACTACGTAGAGGTTATGTTCTTCGGCTATTTTCAAGAGCGGTTCTATGTCCGCCGCTTGCCCGAACAGATGTACCGGTATAATGGCTTTTGTCTTGGGCGTAATGGCTTTTTTTACCTGCTCCAAATCTATATTAAAGGTATCAAGATTGACATCAACCAAAACCGGTTTAAGTCTTAAAAGTCCTATCACTTCAACCGTTGCTGCAAAGGTAAAATCGGCAGTAATAACTTCGTCACCGGGTTGTAATCCCAGTGCCATCAAACTGATTTGTAGCGCATCAGTGCCGTTGCCACAGGTAATAACATGTTTTACATCCAAATAATCTGCCAATTCTTGTTGAAAACTTTTTACATCAGGTCCATTAATAAACTTGGCTGTATCAAGTACATTTTGAATATTTTGGTCAATATCCGGTTTCAGTGCTTCATATTGTGTTTGCAAATCAACCATTTGTATTTGTTTCATCGCTTGTAATTTTTTAATTCATTGACAATAATTTCTGCAGTATTGCCCTTACCGTATAGTCCATCCTTCATCTTGACTTCCTTTTGAACTACTTCTTTGATTTGTGTGTAAATATCTCTATCAAAATCAATTAACGTATTAACTCCATGCTCTACCAATTCAATCCATTCGGTAGTATCTCGTAAAGTGACACAATATTTCTGAAAAAAATAGGCTTCTTTTTGCAGTCCGCCGCTATCGGTAATAACAAATTGCGCATGTTCTAATAAATATAACATTTCCAGATAGCCTACAGGACTTACAGGCTCAAAATTTAATGAAATTTTTTCTTTTTTTAAGATATTTTGTGTTCGGGGGTGTAAAGGTAATATAATTTGCTGTCCTTCTTCGTGCAGGCGGTTCAGGGCTTGCATGATTTTTTTTAAGCGTTCCAAATTATCGGTATTTTCTTGTCTGTGAACCGTAGCGAGAACAAATTTTTCAGGCAATTCAAATTCGGGAGCTTT
>JALWYP010000037.1 GCA_026992695.1 Flavobacteriaceae bacterium | reverse complement strand
AAAAACAAATGTATTATAAAATCTCTCCTATTTGCTCATACAAAAGTATGATTTTTAATCATTTGAAGATAAAGACATTTTTTTAAAAGAAAACGCCCTATTACTAAAGAAATAATAGAGCGTCTTTTTATAAAAAGGGAAGTTTAATTCTTAATTAAACGTTTCGTTAAACTTCCTTTTTGCGTTTGTACTGTAATAAAATACATAGCATTTTCTAAGTTCTCAAGCGAAAGATTAACGGTGTTTGCTTGATTTCCGTTATGGGTTTGTACCGTTCTTCCTCTTACATCCATTACGGTAATCTGTGTAATAGGCGTTTTAGGCGAAACAATCGTTAAATTGCCATTAGTAGGATTCGGGAAAAGAGTAATTTGCTCTAAAGCAAAATCTGTAGTTCCCAATGCAGGCTCTTTAAATTGTAAAATAAAACGGTTGTTATACGTTGCCTTTCCTGAAGTAAAACTATAACTATCCTCGTTTAAGTTTGTTACAATTCCTGTTAAAGTATCAACAAGATATACTTCTACTTGTTCTAGGTTTGCACCTTGAATATCGGCAATGCTTATTTTGTATTCGATGGTTTCATCAATTAATGTAGAAAAGCCCATTGGTATTTCAATATCTTCATTAAAAGCTTCTCTTGCTTGAATACCCAATTCCATATCTCCATTAGGAAGATGCGAATACAACGATACTACAGTTGCCAATCTGCGAGAGTCGTAACCGTTGTCGAACCCTTGGGTAGAAACATCGGTAAAACCTACTAAGGTTGTGTTTTGCATTTCGTATTGACTATTACGAACCGTTAACCAAATTCTATCTTTATCCACCGGATTTCTAAGTGTGTTGTTTCCGGTCGTTCTTCGCATTGTGTTGGTAAAAGAAGCCGTTCCGGCAGCAGTAGCTTTAATACCAAAACCTTGTCCGGTAGCAATATATCCGTTGGGTGTAGTAGAAGTTCCGGGGTCGCTAGCTGCGGGAGTTCCGCCAAGCAGGTTGTACATCGAGATGTCTTCCATAGAGAAATTCATTGCTCCAGCACCGGGAAGGGTAGGACTGGGTGGAGTAAGATGCTCCCAGAAATACACTTCGTCTATCATTGCATTGGCATTTATAAAATCATCGGCAAAGATGGCACTTGCATAGGGATTAGCCAACACATTGGGGCTATCGTTCTTGCTGGTGTTATACACCACATTAAAGTTAACCGTACCGTTGTTTAGCGTTCCTAATTGATAGGTCATATTAAACACACCTCCGGGTTGTCCGTAGCCGGCTTGCGGACGCACGATATATCCTTCACCGGGAGTAATGGCTCCTGTATAGGCATTCCAGTTATCATAATTGTCATCGGCAAAATTTTCGGCAGCAGGGAAAGCAGCGGCAACAGCCGGATTAGGAACAAAATTCTCGGTTGTATGATTTAGCACCAAGAAAGCCGAGTTAAACACACCGTTACGGGTTTCGGCAGTCATCGGGCTTCCCATAACCATAAAGTCGCGAGAGGCGAGATTAGGAGTAGTAAGCTTTACATTAATGGTTCCGTTGTTGGTTACGGTGGCAGCAGGATTAACTTGCACCACGCTACCTTGATGATCCACAATTAGGCTTCCGTTTACGGTGATATCGCCATCGATGTTTAAGAAGTTTCCGGCAGTAACCGTTACGGTATTGCCTGAAGCTATTTCACAAGAACATGCCGTTACATCGCCACTAGTAGCAGTAGAATAATTATCATTAAATAATGCTTTTCTTCCGGCATTAGGGGCAACATCCCATGTTCCAGCACTAAAAGTTGAAGTAGGACCTACAACAGTAACTGTTGCAACACAAGTTGAAACACCTCCGTTTCCATCATCGGCAGTAACCGTTACAAGATTATCCCCAATATCTCTACATGTAAAAGTAGAATCGCTTAGACTTATGGTTACTGTGTTTCCACAATTATCAGCAAGATTTCCGGGAACGGGTATAAATGCAACATAATCGTTGGTTGCAGTCCAGTCGGTATTGTTTCTTCCGGTAGGTGTATAGGCTGTTGTACCATCTCCATTTTCAATACCTTGGGTTCGTATACCTCCGTCACTTTGAATATTGGTACTGTGTATTTCAATTTTATTAGACCCTTCGTAGAGTTGTACTTGAGTAGTTACTGTTATTCCGGCATTTCCATAATGAGGCACATTGTTATATTCAATAATCATTATTCGGTTAGGTGCTGTACCAACTATTTTATAACGAATGATTCCTCCGGAAGTAGGGTCTAAATCATCCCATGCAACGGCTATTACATTTTGCGGAACAGCAACATCCGGTAATGTGTCATTTGTATATTCGGTTAAACCTGAAGCGCTAAAAGAAAGGTATCCGTTAGACGAAACATTTACGGCAGTAAAATCGGTTCCGAAAAAATTAAAAGTAAAACCTAAAGTAACATTTGAAGACGAGTCGTCTCCTAACGATAAATTTACTGCTCCTGTTGAAATATCAATGGGTGCAAATGTTCCGGTTTGGTCAATGGTATATGCTCCGCTTGGTAGCAAATTGGCAACTACATCTGCCTGATTAATTATTGCGTTTCCGCTTCCGTCAAGTGTAACGGTTGCATTTTTGCAAACAAGAAGAGGGTTACCATCTGTAACTTCAATAGTATCGGTTTTATTTGCTACTCCTCCAGAGCAAGCATCGTTAACTGTATAAGTCACGGTGATTGTTCCTGTACCGGCAGCAACGGGATCAAAAGTAAAAGTAGTTCCGTTGCCATCGTCGGTAACACCGAGACCGCTATAGGTACCTCCTGTAGGTACACCACCTCCAAGTCCGTTTTGAGTTCCTTGAGTTTGGCAAACTTGGTTGGTTGAAACTGTAAAAGCAGCTGTTCCGGGAGGTAAGTCAAAAGCCTCTGTACCATCAGTTTTACTACTTGTAGAGCCTTGCACAGCACTATAACCTAAACCTCTTCTGGCAAATGCTTGCCAAATAGTACATTGGTTAGCACCTCCGTACAGATTTTGATCTGCTTGTAAAATAGCATCTCTACCATCTACAAAACCGGGGCTACAAGGTTGTAATTTTAAACCTTCAATTACCAATTGTAAGGCAATGTTGTTTCCACCTGTTCCGTTGTAAACATCGGGGTCGAAACCGTGCACAGCAATTAAATCCCAAGTCATTTCCCAAAGCATTGCAGCCCAAACAGAGCCAACACCATGCGGAGCAACTTCAGTTTTAATGGCATCATAAGTATGTGGATTAACAGCAAAATCGGTACTGTACGGATAGGTTCTAATACCAGCTCCGTTTGGACCTTCTCCTATCAACCAAGTTCCAATTCCTCTTGAATCGGTTCCGGCATCTCCGGGTTCGATTGTTAAAACAAGTCCGAAAAAGTCACTCCAACCTTCTCCCATTTGTTCTTCATTATTTAAGCAAGAAGAATTGCCTGCTCCACCTGTAAGCCGTGTAGAAATACCGTGACCGTATTCGTGTGCAATTACACCATTATCTACATCACCATCTCTAGAGTTACAGATATACATTTGTGTTCTTGGGTTGCTACCATCGGTAGGCGTGGCAAAGTTGGCATTACAAGTTCCACCACCATCTTGTGCTTCTGCCCAGACGCTATCACTTGCAGTACCCCCGTTTCCGTAGTTGTTTTCTTGAAAGTTTCCACTTGCTTCATCAAAACCATATAAATACATTACATCATGCATAATATTAGTCCAGAAAAATAGATTGGTAACAGCTGCTTTTTCAGATTGATCACCGGCAGAATAAACAGGGTTAAAAGGGAAATCAAAGTTTAATCCTGCACCACCATCTGCATGTTTGGCAACTGTACCGGAATTTGAACCATTATCGTCATCATACGCATCGGCATTGTTTCCTCTAGTATAAGTGTATTCAGCACCGGCAATACCGTTGGTGTCATGCCATCCGTAAGGGGATGCCGTGGCATTATCGGGATTAACCACATTAGATCTAGTACCAAAATTAGGAGATTCGACAGGAATGGGAAATACATTGTAACTTCCTATTAAAGCAGGGTTATTTTCTACGGTATAGAATAGTTTTTCTTCTTTGGGTTCTTCAAAAGTGGTACCTACAACCGAAGTGTTTTCGGTAAAACATTCGATTGTCCAATTTTCTTTATGTAAAATTTCACCGGTATTTGCATCTACTCTAAAGTTGTACCAATCTGACGAATTTACATCTTGAATAGAAAGTTCCCAAGCTAAACGGATACCTTTTCCTTCTTCAAAATAATATTGAAGTTGAACAGGAATATCCACTCCCGAAATTCCTCCACCGTTAAAAATAGTTTTTTGATTGGTTCCGCCTATTTTTTCTTTTTCGGTTAAACCGGAAACTGAATAGCCCATTTTTTGGGCAGTTTTTAATATAGCCTGCTTAGCAGAAAACGAGGGAGAAGCACTTCGTACTAAGGATTGAATATTATCAATAAACTTATTGTGTTCTACCACTACTTTTCCCGAAGCATCTGTATGCATAGAGGATTCGGTTCCGAATACTTCAATTCCGTTTAGGGCTTGACGCAGGTAGGTGTGCGTTATACCGCTTTGCTTGCTGGTATGTTGCGAAGTTATAACAAAAGAACCGGGCTTGTTTTGAATATATTTTTTAAGTGAAACGGTTGTTATTTGTGCTTTTGTTTGTTTTTTTTCTTTCCTTTGTGCAAAGGATGATAAACTTAAGGTTACTGATAAAACCAAAGTAAAAAGAATTTTGTATTCTGTTAGGGTGAAAAAAATAGAAGGTTTTGTTTGCATTATATTTGGGAATTAATTGTGTGAAAATTTTCTTACAAAATTATCATATCTTTGTTAAAATCAAAATTTTGAATGTATAAATTGTTTTGTAATGTATTTGTGCTGTTGTTGTTTTTAACCGCAAATTTATATTCTCAGAAAAGAGTTGAAAAAAAAATTGATGGTAAAACCATTGGCAAGATACGAATTGTATCTCAAAATATTTCTTCATTAACGATAAATTCTACAGAAACAGATGTGATTTTAATAAATGCTGTATTTCATGGCGAAACGGCTTCCAATATTGTGTTAACTTCAAAAACTGAAGGTGATAATCTAATCATTGGTACTGCGTTTACTCCTTTTTTTATTCCGGAAAATGATAAACTGGCTGCGCATAAAGTGTTAGCTGGCGACGTAAAAATGGAAGTTCCCAAGGGGTATTCGGTTTCTATTGAATTAGAAAATGCTTCGGTGTTCGTTTCGGGAGATTATAAAAAATTGCAGGTTGCATTGCAAAGAGGAAATTTAGAGTTAACAACTTTTAAAGGAAATGCCTTTCTTTCTACTATAGATTCAGATATAAAAGTAAAAGCGTTAACCGGGGTTAGAGGAATAGGTGAATCTAAAAACGGAAAGGTTATAAACGAGTTGGAAGGAAACGGTAGTTTTTTAATTAAAGCATATTCAAGAAACGGATCTATTAGTTTGACCCATAATTAGTTGTTTCTCCTTAAGGTTTCGGCTATGCAATACCCTCCTGTCCAAGCATTTTGAAAATTAAAACCGCCTGTTACCGCATCGATATTTAATACTTCGCCCGCAAAAAATAAACCGGGATGTATTTTGCTTTCAAATTTTTTAAAATTTATTTCTTTTAAATCAACACCTCCGGCAGTTACAAATTCTTCTTTAAACGTGTTTTTATCTGTGATCTCCACAGAGAAAGCAACTAAGTTTTTTGTAAGTTTTGCCAGGGTTTTGTTAGAAATGTCTGCCCATTTACAGGTTTCTTCAATTCCGGTTTGTTTTAGCAGATTTATCCATAATCTTTTGGGCAAGCCAAAGCGGCTGTAGGTGGTTATTTGTTGTTTTGAAAATTGAACTCTGTATTTTTTTAATTCCGAAAGGATGATTTCTTTGTTTGTGTCGGGCAACCAGTTAATACGAATTGAAAAACGGTAATTAACATCGTAAAAATATCGCGCTCCCCAAGCCGAAAGTTTTAAAACAACCGGACCGCTTATTCCTTGATGTGTGATTAACAAATCACCGTAAGAAGTTAATGTCGTGTTAGCCACTTGTATTGTTGCTTTCACCGAAATCCCCGCCAAGTTATTAAAAATTTTATCTTTACAAACAAAGGTAAATAGAGAGGGTACAGGCGGAATAATGGTATGCCCCAGTTGGTTTAATAAATTCCATATTTTAGGATTGCTTCCGGTGGTGACAATTAGTTTTTTGGATGTAAAACTACCCTTTGAAGTGTGGATTTGCCATTGGTCTTTTTCTTTATAAAAATCTTTTACCGAGTGGTTTTTTAATACTGTAATGCCATACTTTTCGGTTAACCGTGAAAAGCAATCTATAATAGTTTGTGATGTGTCTGAAACAGGAAAAACCCTTCCGTCTTCTTCAATTTTTAAGGGTACTTTGTTTTCTTCAAACCATTGCATGGTATCGCCTGTGCAAAAACGATGAAAGGGACCCCGTAATTCTTTTCCGCCTCGAGGATAGTTTTCAATTAATTCGTTTGGTGTAAAAATAGCGTGGGTAAGATTGCATCTTCCGCCTCCCGAAATTTTTACTTTACCAAGCACTTCATTTCCGCGTTCTACTATGGCAATACGTAGGTTGGAATTAAAAATAGCGGTGTTTATAGCGGTAAAAAAACCAGCTGCTCCACCACCTATAATTAGTACATCATAGTTTAACATTTGCTTTTTTCTTTAGCAAAACTTGCACAAAGATTAAGCGTATCTTTTACATCTTGCAACGAAGTTCGTGGATTGATTAAACACATTCGTAAAACGATTTGGTTGTTAAGCACGGTGGTAACCAAAAGTGCTTGTCGGCTTTCCATTACTTTTTTTGAAATGTATTCGTTTAATTTATCGAGTTCTTTTTCAGATAAATTAGTTGGAATAGGATTGTATCTAAAATTAATAACCGCCAATGTTGCCGGCGAAATTACTTCCCAGTTAGGGCTTGTACGTAGTAAATCTTCTACCTGTTCTGCAAGATGAATATTGTAAGAAATAGCATTTCTAAAGGCTTTTAATCCGAAGGTTTTAATACTCATATAAAATTTTAACGCTCTAAACCTTCGGGTGAGTTGGACGCCGTGGTCGTAGAAGTTAATTTCGGATTGATTGCCTTCCACATCGCGTAAATATTCGGGTTTTTCGGTAAAAGTTCCTTTTAAATATTTGTGATTTCTAATGAGTAAGCATCCCATTTCGTAGGGTTGAAAAAACCATTTATGAGGATCTACGGTAAGCGAATCTGCTTTTTCAATTCCTTTTAATAGCTTTTTTCCTTCTTTAGAAAGAATGGCAGCGCCTCCGTAAGCTCCGTCAATATGAAACCAAAGATTTTCTTTTTTACATATTTGAGCTATTTTTGTAAGGGGATCTACCGTTCCGGTATTGGTGGTTCCGGCTGTTGCAATTACGCAAAAAGGTTGTAAGCCTTGTAGTTTATCTTTGGCAATGGCATTTTTTAATTTGTTTAAAGAAAACTCAAACTCCAAATTGGTTGGGATGATTCTTATTTGGTGCTTTCTAAAACCAAGAATTCGAATGGCTTTAATGTTGGAAGAATGTGCTTGGTCTGAAAGATAAATAACTGCCTTCGAGAAATCATCACCACATTTAATATTTCGTGCCGTAACAATAGCGGTAAGGTTTGCCATAGAGCCACCGCTGGTGAAAATTCCGCCTCCTTTTTTTGCCGGAAACCCAAAAATTTTCAGCAACCACTGTAGGGTTATTATTTCCAATTCGGCTGCTGCCGGAGAGGCTGCCCAACCGCCCGAAAAAATATTAAATCCGGTGGCAAGCGTATCTGCCATAGCACTGATGTAGTTGCTGGGTCCCGGTACAAAAGAATACGCCTTTGGGTGCGAAACGATGGTACTTTGTGTCATTACTTTGTCCAATACAAAGTCTAAAACTTGCTTGGGTTGTGTAGGATTTTCGGGTGCTTCTTCCCGAAATAAATGGTCCATTTCTTCCCGAGATGCAATAGCTACCGGAAGTTTATTTTTTTGTTCACAAAAATGTTCTACTACAGCATCAACTACGTGGTAACCATAGGATTTCATTTGTTCTTCGGGTAATTCTAACGTACTGTTTTTCCTAGTCATTATTCCTTTTTTTATCGTTGCAAAAATAAGATTTAAAAGTTGAATTTAGATGAAAAAACACGGGTGTTTTGTATTGATTTTAAAGAATAAACTATTTTTTGTAACTTGTTACCGCTAATCAACTAAAAAAATATCGTATGCTATCTAAAAAAAATCTTTTAAGTGCCCTTGTTGCAGCTATTTGGTCATTTTTTGGCGGTTATTTGTTGTGGGGAATTCTTGCCAGTAATTTTTTGCTGTCCAATTTAGGCTCTGCCAGCGGAGTTGACAAAGAAATGCCCGATTTTATGTTTTTGGCAATAGGGTGTTTAATTCAAGGGTTACTTTTTTCGTCTATTTATCAAAAATGGAGCGGTGGACGTCATCGATTTAAAAGCGGTTTGCGCTTTGGGCTACGTATGGGAGTACTCTTTGGTTTTGGTGCCGGAATGATAGATTATGCCACAACCAACGTATTTAATTTAAATGCACAACTTGTTAATGGAGTGATTTACATTGTGTTTTTTGCAATAATGGGAATCTTAGTAAGTTTGGTTTCTCGAAAAGTGTAGAGAAGTTTCGGTACCATATAATAGATTTGTTTTTTTAATAATTCACCTTTGGCAGGATAATTATCACAATTATTCCTTTGGTAAAATCATTATGTAACTTTTTTCTACAGTTTACGACTAATCGTAT
>JALWYP010000036.1 GCA_026992695.1 Flavobacteriaceae bacterium | reverse complement strand
CCCAATAAAAATGAAAATGCTAAAATTGAAAAGGCGACTAACTTGTTAGTTTACTATCTTAATTAATAGTTGAAATGAGCAAAAAACTCTTCATATCTTTTTTACCTGTAGTATTGTTACTACAACCTGTGTTATCTTTGCGTGCACAGACCTACGAGGAAATAACCTATGAGTATTATCAACACTATTTTTACTTATACGATTTTACTATGGGAAATGATGTTAATGTAAAATATTTTCCGCAAAATTCTGCTTACCAATATGAAAGTTGGAACGGAAATCAAAAAAATGTAGTGCTCTTATGCTCCGGTGCTTTTTCAGAAAGTTGGGACTCCAATTCAAAACCCGTTGGTTTAACTGTAGATAACGGTGTGGTAATAAACAAAAATATAGATGCCACAATGGACGGGTTGGTTTTAATACAAGACGGATACGTTTCTGTAATAGATTTAGATGCCTTAGAAACAGGCATGGAACTTTCAGATGGGGATCAAATTAAAATCAATCCAAGAAAAAGCGTAAAAGATAAATTATTGCTTTTGGAAGCTGCCAAACAAAAAAAAATGACTATTTTTCAAACTCAACTTGTTTACTCTTACCTTAAAGCAACTAATTTTAATAACATAAATTATGGCAAAGAAAGAGAACGCAGGTTTTTAGCCATTTGTGTAAAAAACGACAAATACCATAATATTATTATCGACATTCCGGATTATTTACCATTAAATAAAGCTGCAAAATACACCAAGGAAGTTTTAGATTTTGAAGGGTATAAATCGTATTTTATTCTAAATCTTGATACAGGAGATAAAAACGTATTTTATAATACAAACGGAAACAACCAACTAACATCTAAAGGAAAAACCTTTTTAACCGAATCTACAAACCTATTGGTTTTTTATAAGTAAAAAGAACACTCATGAAAATTTATATAATACTCTTTCATTTTTTGGTTTTATCCTTGTTTAGTTGCAAAGGTCAAAACAATAATGCAAAACAATTAAAACCCGGAGATACTATTATTAAAAAAGATATAGGCAGAATTAAAATCGACTCTGTTACTACTAAATCTGCTAAGAAAGAAACAATTACCAACCAAGATTTTGTTTCATATACAGTTGACACCCGAACCAAAAGTATAACTATTACAAATACCGGAAAAACTAAGTTAAATTACAATCAACACCTTCAAAAAGCAAAAGAACAAAATCAAGAATTAGTTTTTGCACTTCCTGTTACAAATACTAAAGGAAAAACAGGGCTTCTTATTAAAAACGGAAAATTAATTTCACCTAGAAAAAACAAAATAGATTCGCTTTTTACCGGCGTATTTTTGATAAACAACAAGGGGCAAATAGGTATGGGATTACTATCCGATTTTCAAGACGAAAAAAACCCAAAAAATTACAAGTTTGTTTCAGAAGGAGGTGCGTTTTTATTCAATAACGGCGATGTAAACAGCATTGTTACTAAAGACAGCAAAAAAAGATATTTAAGTGCTGTTGGTGTAACTAATAATGGAGCTATTGTATTTGGAGTTTCAAAAAAAGAAAGTACCTACGACGAGCTCTTAAAATTTATGGTAACCCAAAAAAAATGTACCAGAGTACTATTACTTAATAACGAAAAGAGCTCTTATTTTAGCGCTTCTGAAAAAAAATACAGCACACAAGAAACTAATGCCCCGCTTTTTATTGTAACTCAAAAAATTGAAGAAAAACCGGTTGAATATGCCGAAGAAACACTAACTAAAAACTTGAAACGCATTACCTACCTTGGCAAACATTACATTGTATGTACTGTAACTACAAAAAACCAAAATGTTGAGCTTTTTAACCAAAACAAACAAGGTGGTGTATATAACTTACAAACGGTGAATAAAGAAATAAATTCTCGTAAAAAAACCCATATTTTTTCGATGAATGCCGGAATGTATGACAAACAATATAACCCAATTGGATTGTATGTAGCTAACGGAAAAGAGTACCATCCTGTGAATTTACAAAAGCAAGGATACGGAAATTTTTATTCCTTACCCCCAAACGGAATTTTTGTTATAGACTCTAAAGGAAAACCCGAAGTAATTTCAACACAGGCATTTATAAAAAAATACAAACCCTCGATGGTAAAACTGGCGACACAATCGGGTCCTATGATGGTTATAAACGGAAAATTTAACAAAGCTTTTAACGAAGGGTCTTCTAATTTAAACATTAGAAATGGAATAGGTGTAGATGAAAACGGAAATATTGTCGCTGTTATTTCTGAAGATGAGGTTAATTTTTATGAATTTTCAGCTCTCTTTAAAGAAAAATTAAAGTGTAACAATGCTCTTTATTTAGATGGTGTTGTAAGCCAATGGTATGCGCCAAAACTACAAGAAAAAACAAATAGCCAATACAAGTTAGGAACCATAATTACATTTTTTCAATAACTAAATGAAAAAAAAATTAACATACCTGTTTATTCTATTTTTTGTAACGCTAAATAGGTTTTCAAAAAACAAAAACAATACGCTTTCTAAATTAGAAAAATTATCGATGGAAGCGATAGAAAAACTTCCGTTTGATGATGCTTCAGTACAAGAACTGGATAATCTTTATAAAATTGCGTCACAACTTCTTTCAGATTCGCTTA
>JALWYP010000035.1 GCA_026992695.1 Flavobacteriaceae bacterium | reverse complement strand
TGTGTAGAGGTCCTAAGCCAGGTTGGTCTAATACGCCATAGTTTACGGCATCAAATTTAATTACCGGAATACCGTATTTTTCACCATCAAAAGCTTTGTCTTCAATAGCTTTAAGCATTTTTGTAAAAGAGTGAACAGTCATCGCAGCAGCTAATTTACCGTTACCAATAATGTACTCACCTGTTGGATCTACATCACAGCCGTGTGGTGATTTTGCTGTAGGTAAGAAGAAGATAGCTCCCGGAACTTCAGATGGGTTTACAATTAGCACTTCTTTTTCGATAGTAGAAACTGCAGTGTGTGTATTATCATTCCAAACATTATGTGCATATTTTGAAGGAACTTTTTTACCTCCTCCGTTATTTACATATTCTTCAATTTTTTTCCAGTTGATTGCTGCAATAAAATCTTTATCGTTTTGTGAAGCGTTAACCTCTAATAACGAATTTGCTTCTTCTGTATTATAGGTTGAAAAGAAGAACCAACCGTGAGATTTTCCACGACCTGGATGTGATAAGTCATAGTTAAAACCAGGCATCATAATTTGGAATTTAATATTCATTCTACCGGTTTCTGGGTCTACTTTTAAGAACGATAAGGCACCTTTAAAGTTTCCTTTCATATCTTCAATAGGCATATCTCTTTGTGGATAGGGTACTGCAAAACGAGTACCTGCTACTACATATTCTGTGTTTTCTGTAACAAATGAAGAAGAGTGGTTACCTGCAGAGTTAGGTATTTCAATAATTTCTTCGGTTTCAAATGTTTTTAAAGAAATTCGGGCAATACGAGGGGTATTGTTTTCATTTATAAATACCCAGCGACCATCAGTAGAGCCATTGGTTTGTGAAATATCCGGGTGATGCGAATCTCCCCAAGGCACAAAACCATGAGAGGTATTTAACATGGGTATTGTTTCTTCATTATAACCGTATCCTTTTTCAGGATCTTGAGAAAAAACGGGTATTACTCTAAATAATCTACCAGATGGTAAACCGTAAACAGACAATTGTCCGCTAAATCCCCCTGAGATAAATGCATAATGCGAATCGTGTTCGCCTGGAGCAACATATACCTTTTCGGCAGCGTTTCCGGCAATAGCACCTTTGGCAGTTCCTTTTGTTTCCTTATCACTAGTTGTTGGCGCGCAACTCGTAAGGAACGTAGCGACAACGACAAGTGAAAAAATTGATTTTAATATTGTTTTCATGTTTTATTATTTTTAGGCTTTAGTGATTATTTTTACTATTTTTCTGATGGAACTAATACTTGGTCAATAACGTGAATCCATCCATTACTAACTTTTACTGATTTAATAATAGGGACGCCATCTACAAAAATTTTACCGTCTTTATTTTCAACAGTTAAATATTTTCCAGAAGCCATGTACAATTTTCTTCCTTTTTTGGCTTCTTTTTTTAATTGTTTAATGGGGTAGTTTGCCGGAGCAACGTGATTAGTTAAAATAAAAGCTAATTTGGTTTTGTTTTCTGGTTTTAACAGGGTTTCAACAGTACCTGCCGGCAACTTATCAAAAGCAGAATTTAAAGGGGCAAAAATAGTTAAAGGACCGGCGTTTACCACAGCATCTTGTACGCCTGCTGCTTCAATGGCAGCTACAAGTGTAGAAAAATCATCTATGGTTTTTGCTACTTGTAGCGCGTTAGCTTGTTCTCCTTCGGTTAATTTTACATTTGCTTGACCTTTGTTTTCGTTTTTTACTTCATTTGTCGTAGAAGTAGGGGTCGTTTGTTTTGTTTCTTTAACTTCATTTTTACAAGAAGTAAACGCAAAGAAACTAATGATTAATAGGGATGCTAATTTAATTTTCATTGTTGTCTATTTTAGTCAATTCGGTTTAAAAACAATTTTTAAAAAGAGGATTCTAACAGTTCATCTTGTTAATTAATTTAATTTGTAAGAACCTATGTTTTTTTTAAAGACGGGAGCAATTAACAACTCCCGTCTTTTTTTGGAAATACCACTAATCACTAATCAATAAATACTTCCACTACTAAAAACATTTTCCTTTTTTATGTTTTTTTAACCAAATTTGGGTTGGTTTTTAATTTCTTATTCTAAGGTTCTAAAATATTCCAAAATTTTCCTAGCTTCTTCTTCCTTTAAGCTTTGGTTTGCCATAGGAGAACCATTAAATTCTATTAACAGCGCCTTGGCATCAGGATCTTTTTTTACCATTTCGTCAGGATTTAGAATCATATTCATAATCCATTCGGGTGATTGTTTTTTAGTAACACCGGTTAAATCGGGACCAATAAATCGTTTTCCAATTTTATGGCAAGCAGTACATTTGGCTTTAAAAATTGCTTTGCCTTCTGCTACCATAGCGTTATCAAGATCGCCTAAGGTTACCGATTTTACAGGACCTATCCCCTTGTTTGAAAGATCACCGGTTTTTTCTTCTTTAACTTCTTCTTTAACTTCTTTTTTAACTTTCTTGATTTCTTTTTTTGTTCCTATTTTAAATTTTTCTTTTTTAGACTTTTTTCCATCGTCTCCTCCACAACTAATAATAAGTGAAGCAATAAAAAGTAGTGAGAGTGTTTTAATTAAATGTTTCATAGTGTTTATTTGTTAATTTTATGCGACAAAAATACGTATTACGGGGTGTAGAAA
>JALWYP010000034.1 GCA_026992695.1 Flavobacteriaceae bacterium | reverse complement strand
GTAAAGGTGTTGGCTAAATCAAACTCTTCATCAACAGATTCAAAATCTACATTTTTCAATACCGATTCAAAATTTCTGTTGTTAATTTCGTATTGGTCAACTATTTCCTTTATTCTTACTAAGGGCTTTAGTTCAATCCCTTTAATAGTACCAATCGCTTCGGGAAAACCAGCTTTTTTAAAATAGGCAGTGTCTTTTTCGATTAACTTTTCGTTTAACAATTCAATGGTTGTATATACGTAATTAACCGTGTCAAAATTAATTCTCACTAAGAGTTTTGCTGTTTTATTTTTTGTGGTTGTTTTGTTAACATAATAGCCATAACCTGCCCCGGCAAGAATTAACAGAGCAATAACAATCCATCTTTTTACAACAAAGTTAACTGCATTAAAAAACAATTTGTTTAGTTTTTTAAACGCCTCTTTTATCTTCTTTAAGATATAAAAAATATCTACTTCTTCGGGTTGATTGGTTGACATTGGTTAGTTGATTTTTGAATTTATAAATACTGTTTGTAAGCTTTGTTTCCAATTTAAACTATCTATTCCAAACGTGTTTGTAAGCTTTTTAGTGTTTAAAACACTAAAATCAGGTCTTTTGGCAAATGTAGGATAATGATTGGTTTTGGCAATACCTCCTCCATTTTTTATATTCGAAATGGTTTCTATTTCTTTTGCAAAATGATACCAAGTTGCTTCTCCCGAATTACTAAAATGATAGGTTCCGTATTGCGAGTTATCTCTTTCAATAATCGTTAATAAGGCTTTTGCCAAATCGTTTGCGTTAGTGGGCACTCCCACTTGTTCGGTTGTAATGGTTAGTTTGTTTCCTGCCTCCAAATGTTTTAAAATGGTTTTAAAAAAGTTATGCCCATATTGCGAATACAACCAAGAGGTTCTTACAATATAATACCTGCTTAAAAACTCTTGAATAATAGTTTCTCCCTCTAATTTTGAAGCACCATAAACATTAATGGGGTTTACCTCATCCTCTTCAACATACGGGGTTTTCTTTTTCCCGTCAAAAACATAATCGGTAGAGATGTGAAGCAACGTGGTGTTATTTTCTTTACAAGCAACTGCAAGATTTTTTACAGCTTCTGCATTTATTAAAAAGGCTTTTTCTTGTTCATCTTCGGCTTTATCTACATTGGTATATGCCGCTGCATTTATACAAAAATCCGGTGAATGAATTTTAAAAAATTGCTGAACTGCCCATGGTTTTGTAATGTCTAAATCTTCTTTAGGTGCAAAAATCATTTCCATATTAGGAAAATAAACAGAAGCATCTTTTAAACACTTTCCTAATTGACCATTAGCTCCTGTAACCACTATTTTTTTCATATTTATACTAAAACTAACTTCTTGAAAAAACTTAAACCCTATTTATAAATGCGGGAAGTTGTTTGTCTTTTTCTGAAACAATTATATCTTCTTGTGGAAGATGCCAATCTATGTTTAAGGTTGCGTCGTTATAGATAATCCCTCCTTCTGAAGCCTTGTTATAATAATTGTCGCATTTATAACAAAAAATCACTTTTTTTGAAAGTACTGCAAACCCATGCGCAAATCCACGCGGAACAAATAATTGGTTGTTATTGCTGTCGTCTAATACGATAGAAAAGTGCTTGCCGTAAGTGGGCGAATTTTTTCGTAAATCTACCGCTACATCTAATACCTTCCCCTGTGCAACACGCACCAATTTGGCTTGCGCCATTTCTCCTTTTTGAAAGTGCAACCCGCGTATTACTCCGTAGGTTGAAACAGACTGATTGTCTTGAACAAAATTAACAGATAATCCTGTTACTTCCTTAAAGGTTTTTTGGTTAAAGGTTTCGCAGAAAAAACCACGCTTGTCTTTAAAAACATTGGGTTTTACAATAAAACAACCTTCTAAGGGTGTGGACTCTATTTTCAAAATAAAAAGGTTTTATATGATGTGTTTTCCGTATCCACTTTTTAATAATGGCGCTATTAATTCTTTAAGTTGTTGCTCGCCTATGTATCTCATATCATAAGCTACTTGCTCTATTGCTCCTATTTTTAATCCTTGTCGTTCTTCAATTACTTGAACAAATTGTGAGGCTTGCATAAGCGAAGCAAAAGTGCCGGTATCTAACCACGCGGTTCCTTTGTCTAAAATACTAACATTTAGCTTGCCTTGTTTTAGGTATTCGTTATTTACGTCTGTGATTTCCAGTTCGCCTCTATCGCTTGGTTTGATATTAGATGCTATTTCAACTACAGAATTATCGTAAAAATAAATTCCGGGAACGGCAAAATTGGATTTTGGCTTTTGTGGTTTCTCTTCTATAGAAAGCGCTTTTCCGTTTTGGTCAAATTCTACCACACCGTACCGCTCCGGGTCTTGCACATGATAGGCATAAATAATTCCTCCATCGGGATTATTATTGGCTTGTAAGAGTTGTTTTAAACCGCTTCCGTAAAAAATATTATCTCCTAAAATTAGCGCTACTTTATCGTTGCCAATAAAATCTTTTCCTATTATAAATGCTTCGGCTAATCCGTTAGGTGCTTCTTGTACTGCATAACTAAATTTACATCCTAAATTTTTTCCATCACCCAATAATTTTTCAAATAAAGGAAGGTCTTGTGGAGTGGAAATAATTAAAATTTCTTGTATGCCTGCAGACATTAGTGTAGAAAGCGGATAATATATCATTGGTTTATCGTATACCGGCATTAACTGCTTGCTTACTGCTAAAGTTATGGGGTGTAATCGTGTTCCGGAACCTCCGGCTAGTATAATTCCTTTCATTATAAATTTAATTTTTTAAGATACCACATTACGGTTTTATCTATTCCGGACTCAAAGTTTTCATCAGCTTTCCAGCCCAATTCGTTTTCAATTTTAGTAGCATCAATGGCATATCTAAAATCGTGTCCGGGTCTATCGGAAACGTAGGTGATTTGGTCTTTATAAGAGCCTTGATTTTTGGGTTTTACCTTGTCTAAAATTTCACAAATGGTTTCGGCAATATAAATGTTTTCTCGTTCGTTTCTACCTCCTATGTTATAGGTTTCTCCTAGTCTTCCTTTGTCAAGAGCAAGTTTTATACCTTTGCAATGATCTAAAACATACAGCCAATCTCTAATGTTTTTTCCGTCTCCGTAAATAGGAATGGGTTCACCGGAAACCGCTTTTCTAATAATGGTTGGTATTAGTTTTTCTTGGTGTTGTTTGGGTCCGTAATTGTTTGAACAATTTGTGGTTACCACCGGAAATCCATACGTATGATAATAACTTCTTGCCAAAAAGTCTGAGGATGCTTTTGAAGCACTGTACGGGCTATTGGGCGCATAGGGTGTTTCTTCCGTAAAAAGACCGGTTTTTCCAAGGGTACCATACACCTCATCGGTAGAAACGTGTAAAAATTTTGCTTCTTTAAACGCTTCTTTAAGGTCGTTAGGTGCGTTCATCCAAGTTTTATACGCAGCTTGTAACAGATTAAAGGTTCCAACAATATTGGTTTGAATAAAGGCTCCCGGACCGGTTATAGAGTTATCTACATGGCTTTCTGCAGCAAAATGTACCACCTTGTTAAATTGGTGTTTGTTAAACAACTCGTTTATTAAGGTTTCGTCACAAATATCTCCTTTTATAAAATGATAATTCGGGTGATTGGATACCTCTACGAGGTTTGTTAAATCTCCTGCATAGGTTAGGTTGTCCAGAACAAAAACCTGGTCGTTGGTAGTTTCAATAATGTAAGGGACGTAATTGGAACCTATAAATCCTGCTCCTCCTGTTATAAGTACTTTATTGCTTTTCAAAATATTAATTTAGGTTAAACTAAAAATGTTTTCAAGTATTTTTTGTGTTATTAAATAGGTGGGTTTTACTCCGGTTGTACCCAACCCTCCAGATGCTAGTGTGCTTCCTGTTTCTAATGGATTATCGGAAGCATAATAAGCATATTGTACTTTTACTTTAGACGGAATGCTACGCCTTATTTTTGAAGCCGATTGTATGGCTTTTTGGTAATGCGCACCTTCCATTTCCAATCCTATAACATTCCAAGTGGAGTTGTGAAAAAATTCTAATATGTCTTTGTTTTGAAGCGATGTGCCCAATACGGTAATCATAGATCCTTTACATACAAAAATATCGTCTTCTTTAAATTGGTCTTTTTTAAGCATGTTTTTAAACGGGTAATTATCTGCCGTGCCTTCAAAAACATGAGCAGACGGAATCATAATATCACCTTTTTCACCTTCTAAAATTCCGGCTTTTCCCATTATAGAAACACTTTCTACTTTTAAATATTGTTTGTGGGCTCTGTTTTTTGAATACGGTTTTAACAATTCGTCCATCGTTTCAAAAGCTTGTTCTCCAAAGGCATAGTCCATAACAATAAGTACGGGATGTACTTCTTCTTGCAAAGGGTAAATGGTTTCCGGAAGTTTTTTAGTGTCGATAATTTGCACGTTAATATTTGCACCACTGGTGTCTTGAATATAGGTTAATCCGTTTTTAGCGGCATAATCTATTACTTTTTTTCGCAATGATTTATTAGAAGAATCACTCAGCATTTCATATACCTCAAAAGGCTTGTGCTTTTTAAACAGGGAGGCTAATGCTTCAGGTGAATAGAGTGTGTTCATAACACTGTGCATATTAGCACTAATTATATGGAGGGGTCTTTCCAGCAACTTATTTTTTTCTAAAACTTGTTTAACGGTATAAGCCCATTTTTCACCGTGAATGTGATGTCCTAGTCGCTCTCTTAAAACCGGTGTAAAAGTTATTATTCTTTTATTGTTTGTTGTTAACTCGTCTATAGCAAGTTTTCCTAAATGGTAAATAATACTTAAAAAACGATTTTTATTACTTGGGGTTGCAAACGATGCGTAAACTTCGTTTAGTTCTTCAAATGTTCTGCCTAAAAAACTAGCCGTGTGGGTTAGGGCAATTTCTTTTTCGGTTTTTGTGAGTTTGTTTCCTTTTTTTATGGCGTTTTCTAGCTTTTTCCAATCTCTTCTAACATCTTTTCCTTCGTTTATTAATACTTGATTGGCTATTTTGTGGGATTCGATAAACAAAAAAGTAAGGTGTGTAAGAATATCGTAAATTTCGGAACGTCCTCTGGTTATTTCAATATTCATCTGTTCTTCATCTATCCTGTAGCAATTTCTTCTTCTTTTTGGTGGAATAATAGGTTTAAAATGCGAGTTTTTATATCCTTCGTCGCTTGTAAGGTTTATAAACCTACATTCTTCTATTCCTTCCGGAAGCCTTTCAATAACATACAACAAGCCTTGAAGCTCGGTTTTATCTTCGGCAACAGAGCCATAAATCTCAGGACGAAGGGTTAATAATGCCTCTCTAAGTGTTTCTCCCGAAACTCCCATAGGCTTGTAAAAACCTCTATTAAATAAATGACGCATGGTAATGTACATGCGCTCTATTGCTTGTGAGCTTTCTTGTGCTCTTGTACGTTTGTGTGTGTTTATCATATTCTTATTTCCGCGCAAAGATACAATCTATTTATGATTTTTTCGATTGGATATTACGGATTAAGTTGTTGAGTTTATGAGTTTATGAGAATTGGTGTTTGAGGCTGTCTACCGAAAGGTAGATTTTCAACTTGTTGAAAGTATCGAAAAGACCACAATTGAAGATTTATTCGATTTAGGATTTCTCTAATCAAAAATTAGAAACCAGACTTGTCTACCGCAGGTAACTTAATACTGCTGACTGCCTACTAAAAACCGAAGAATTGTTACTGAATAAAATTAACCGTTTTTATCTTTTAGTAAAGCATTGGCAATTTTTCGGTCGTTGGTTAGTCTGGGAATTTTGTTTTGACCTCCCAATTTTCCTTGCGATTTCATATAGTTGTTAAAGCTTCCCGGTGGTAATGGTGTTATTTTTAAGGGCTGAAGTACTTTTCCGGTAATTAAATCTTTATAATAACTGTTTTGGTTTTGTAATGATTGGTCTATTGTTATAGCAATCTCAGATAAATTATTTGGTGTTTTTTCAAATTCTATAAACCATTGATGATAGGGCAATGCTTCTTCGGGAGGGTTAATTTTGGGGGCTACGGTGAATTCGGAAATTGAAAAACCGTGTTGTTTCATTGCTTGGTTAATGGCTTCTTCTACTTCTTTTCCTATCACGTGTTCTCCAAATGCCGAAATAAAATGCTTAATCCGCCCTGTAACTACTACTCGATATGGGTTTGTAGAGGTAAACATAACGGTATCTCCTATATTATACGCCCATAAGCCGGCGTTTGTAGAAATTATCATAACATAATTAACTCCTGTTTTTACTTCTCCAATAGTTAATCGTTTTGGGTTGTGATTAAAAAACTCATCGGCTTTAATAAACTCGTAAAAAATACCGGAATTTAACAGCAACAACATTCCTTTTTCTTCTTGTTTGTCTTGAAAAGCAAAAAAGCCTTCACTTGCCGGAAACAGCTCGATACTATCTACTTTTCTTCCTATTAATTCTTCAAATTTATTTCGGTAGGGTTCGTAATTTACTCCTCCGTAAATAAAAAGGTTAAAGTTTTTAAACAAGTCGCCTACTTTTTTGCCGGATTTAGAAACAAGACGTTCAAAATACATTTGCACCCAAGATGGAATTCCGCTAATTACGGTCATATTTTGATGGATAGTTTCTTCGACAATAGCATCCACTTTAGTTTCCCAGTCATCAATACAATTGGTTTCCCAGGAAGGAAGTCGGTTTTTTTGAAGGTATTTAGGAACAAAGTGCGCTACAATTCCCGAAAGCCTTCCGGTTTTTATTCCGTTTGTTTCAGACAATACGGGGCTTCCTTGTAAAAAAATCATTTTTCCGGTAACGAAATCGGCTTTTCCGGTTTCGTTAATGTAACAAAGTATCGCATTGCGAGCCGCTTGAATATGTGTGGGCATCGATTCTTTGGTTAACGGTATGTATTTTGCCCCCGAAGTGGTGCCGGATGTTTTGGCAAAATAAAGCGGTTTTCCTTTCCATAAAACATTTTCTTCACCTTTTACCACCTTATCGATGTATGGTTTTAATGCTTCATAATCGCGAACCGGCACATGTTTTACAAAATCTTGGTGTATTTTTATTTTGATAAACCGGTGATCTTTTCCAAATTGTGTGTTTTTTGCTTGGGTAATTAGTTGTTTAAAAACCTTTTTTTGTGTTTCAACAGGGTTGTTTGCCCATTTGTTAATACGGTTAACAACGGTTTTTGCAAAAAGTTTAGCTGCGAGTGGTTTTAGGTTAATCAAAATCAATAAAATTTGTGGGATCTATCGGGTAACCATCGCTCCATAGCTCAAAATGCAAATGGGGTCCGGTGGTAAGTTCTCCCGTGTTACCTGTAATAGCGATTACTTCACCGGCTTTCACCAATTCCCCTTGACTTTTGGTTAACGAAGCATTGTGTTTGTAAACCGAAATTAAATTATTGGCATGTTCTAAAATAATAACAAAACCCGTGTCTGCCGTCCATTCTGAAAAAATTACCGTTCCGTCTGCAGTAGCTTTAACCGGGGCGTCTTTGGTTGTTACCACATCAACGGCATAATGTTTTTCCTTTGGATTGTACCCTTGTGTAATGGTGCCTTTTACCGGAGCAAATAGCACAAAGCTTTTTTCGGAAGCATCTGTTAACGGGTTGTATTTATCCTCTAAGGCAACTTGCTCGCGTAATAACGAATCTTCTTTAGAAGGGTTTAAATCTACTTGTGAAATATCTAATTTAGCCGCTTCAATTAATGAATCTTTGTTGAGTTGAACGGTTTTTACTTCACCGGTTAATACTTTTCTTATCGAAGCTAAATATTGTTGGTTTATTGATAAAGCACGTTGTAAAGAATCTGTTTTATAAGCAAGTTGCGTTGCTTTCTTTTTTAATCTGGTAGAAGAGTAGCCGGGTATGTATTCCCGCAACGGGGTAAAAGCAATTAAAAGTGTGGTTCCTGCAATGAGCAATAATGCAAACACAGTGCTGAACACAAATACATTAAGACGGTTTAATTTAAACGAAAATCGTTCTTCAAAAGTATCTTCATTAAGAACGACCAGCCGGTATTTGTGAAGTAACTTCTTTTTTAATTTTTTAACTTTTTTTTCTTCTCTTGCCATAATTAGGTACAAATATAAACGAACCGGAGATTGTTTTAACTGCTTTGGAATATATTTTTATGGTTACGGTGTTAATCTATAAATAAAAATAATATTGTAAACGGATTAGCAAATAAACAACTATTCTGTTTTGTAAGGTTTGTATGTTAAGTTTTCTTATTATCTTTGCCTAATAAACCTTTTGAAAGATGAAAGCATTATTTATACCCTTAGTAATGGGAGCGTGGCAAATAATATTAATTGTAGTAGTAGTGCTATTACTTTTTGGCGGGAAAAAAATACCCGAATTAATGCGCGGTCTGGGTAGCGGTATTAAAGAATTTAAAGATGCTTCACGCGAAGATACCGACGACACAAAGAAGATTGATGATAATTAAATCTAATACCTTTTTATACCAATAGCTCTGTTTTTACAGAGCTTTTTTATTGCTTTGTTTTTTTTATTTGGGTAACCTATTTCACCAGTAAATATTTGTTCGTCAACACTTTTAGTCTTATCTAAAAAAATATTTCGAGATGTTTTCTCCTTAAAACACCTGCTTTAAAACGGTAAATTATTTTATTTCTTAACTATTTTTACTGAGTGTAAGATAGATTCCAGTTCAAATTGAAGGTTTCTTTTATCTACCGAAGGGGCATAAGTAAATCCTTCTAAAATTAAATACCTATTGTTAATTGTGTCTTTGATTGCGTAATTTACAAACGGTCCTGCCAT